>NZ_JBXWSK010000102.1:0-10937 GCF_059613385.1 Ruegeria sp. BHSA162 | reverse complement strand
GTCGGCCGCGCGCTTATGACCAAGCCCAAAGTGCTGATGCTGGACGAACCGACTGCGGGCGTTTCGCCGATTGTGATGGACGAACTGTTCGACCGCATCATCGAAGTGTCGCGCACTGGCCTTCCGATCCTGATGGTCGAGCAGAATGCCCGCCAGGCACTTGAGATCGCCGACAAGGGCTATGTGCTGGTCCAAGGCCGCAATGCATACACGGGAACCGGTAAGGAACTGCTGGCGGACGAGGAAGTGCGCAAGTCGTTTTTGGGCGGCTAACCGACGCTTTTCAGAATTCGGTTTTTTCATGGGGCCGGTCGGGATTCTCGACTGGCCCTTTTGCTTGATCGCTTTGCGCAAAATTGAAGGCCAGAAGATGGCAATAGGTGTTGCCGGCCACACCCTTCTTCCTGAGAACCCTTATTAGGCATCTGAAAAATATAAATTATTTCCTGGCAGCGCACCGGTTCAAAAAGCCTGTGGAATTTCTCGGAATGCCAATCTGCTGCTTTAATCAGGTCAAATTTCAAAAATATCGCTGCGCCCGAACCACTACACCAATCCCCGAAACGCGCCCCATTTGGGGGGCACAAAAATTGGAAGTCAAAATGAAGAAATGGATGATCGCCGCACTGGTCGCACACTTGGCAACTGGCGCTGTGGCTCAGCAACGCGAGTTTGTGTGCATATCGGATATTGATGGAACCGAGTACCGGCTGACACGGCTTGAAGGCGAGCAAAAGGGATCGGTCAAATTCGGTGACACGACCGGGGATGCTCAGGTGTTTCCTGGACTGAACAATATGACGTTCATCCTGGCGACCGAACAGCATGTCATGACCTTCTTCGTCAAAAGCCCTGATCTGTCCTACAACCTGTCCATTCGCCGTCCGGTCCTTCAGAATGACCGCGGCCAATGCATGGAAACCGGAGCCTAGTCCCGCAATCATCTGCGATTTCAGGCCGCGTCCCACATGGTGGCGCGGTCTTTTTCTTTCGGGGATCGGCAGACGGTTGGAGCGCGTGTGATGAATGTCCGCCAAACCGCATAAAAACATGCACAAAGCCGCAAAAATCATGCTCCAAATTGTTGTGTCTTTTGTCGGCGTCATGCCATAAAGCCGCACCCGGACAGTGAGAAGAACATAATGGACCTACTGAATGCGCTTGTTGCGCTTGCGAACTTTGTGATCGTGCCTGCGGTTGCCTATGGCAGTCAGTTGGCACTTGGGGCGCTGGGGGTCACCCTGATCTACGGCATCCTGCGGTTTTCCAACTTTGCCCACGGGGATACGATGGCCTTCGGCGCAATGATTGCCGTGCTGGTCACCTGGGGTCTTCAGGCCGCAGGGATCGGGTTCGGGCCCCTGCCGACGGCGCTTCTGGCGCTTCCGTTTGCGATCCTGGGGTGCATCCTTCTGGTGCTGATCACCGACAGGCTGGTCTATCGGTTCTACCGCGAGCAAAAGGCCAAACCTGTGATCCTTGTGATCGTGTCCATGGGTGTGATGTTCATCATGAATGGGCTGGTGCGCTTCATCATCGGCCCCGATGACCAAAGGTTCTCGGATGGGGCACGGTTCCTGATTTCTGCGCGGGATTTCAAAAAGATGACCGGGCTGGATGAGGGGCTTGCGATCAAAACCTCGCAGGGTATCACCGTGATCGTCGCCGTCGTTGCCGTCGCCTTGCTGTTCTGGTTCCTCAACAAGACCCGCACCGGTAAGTCGATGCGCGCTTATTCCGACAACGAGGATCTGGCCTTGTTGTCCGGCATCAACCCGGAACGTGTGGTGATGATCACCTGGATCATCGTTGCGGCACTGGCCACGACGGCCGGGGTTCTCTATGGGCTGGACAAGAGCTTCAAGCCATTCGTCTATTTCCAGCTGCTTCTGCCGATCTTTGCCTCTGCCATCGTGGGCGGATTGGGCAACCCGATTGGGGCGATCGCAGGCGGATTCATCATCGCCTTTTCCGAAGTCACGATCACCTATGCCTGGAAGAAGGTGCTGACTTACCTTGCCCCGGAAAGCCTCGAACCTTCGGGCCTGGTGCAGTTCCTGTCCACCGATTACAAATTCGCCGTCAGCTTCGTCATTCTGCTGATCGTGCTTCTGTTCAAGCCAACGGGTCTGTTCAAGGGGAAAGCGGTATGAACGAAGCAGTCAAAAACACCCTGCTTTTCGTGATTGTCGGCGGGCTGATCCTGCTGACCGGTTTCGTTCAAAGCTGGAACACGGCGATCTTGATTCTGAACATGGGTCTGATTTCCGCGATCATGGCGATCGGTGTGAACCTGCAATGGGGCTTTGCCGGACTGTTCAATGTCGGCGTCATGGGTTTTGTTGCGCTGGGCGGACTTGCGGTTGTGCTGGTCTCTACCCCTCCGACACCCGGAGCCTGGTCCGCGGGCGGATACGGGATCGTGCTGGCGCTTCTGCTGGGGGCGGCGACCGTTGTCGCAGCCGTGATGGCCGCGCAAAAAATGCCCAAGGGCCGGGCACGAACGCTGGCGATCATCGCAATCCTCGTCGTCGGGTTCTTCGTCTATCGCGCTGTGTTCGACCCGAGCATCGCTGCCGTCGAAGCCATCGACCCAGCCATTGCGGGAAATATCGGCGGGCTGAATCTTCCGGTGCTGCTTGCGTGGCCGGCGGGTGGGCTATTGGCCGCGGGCGCTGCCTGGCTGATTGGCAAGACGGCGTTGGGTCTGCGCTCGGACTACCTTGCGATTGCCACGCTGGGCATCGCCGAGATCATCATTGCGATCATGAAAAACGAGGACTGGCTGGCCCGAGGGGTCAAGAACGTCTACGGCATCCCCCGCCCCTCACCTATCGTGGGCTATGAGATTGACCTGCAGAGCGACCCGTCCTTCGTCGAACGTGCAGCCTCATTCGGGCTGGACCCGGTGACCGCTTCGACCCTGTGGGTGAAACTGGGTTATGCATTCCTGTTCCTGATCGTGCTTCTCATCCTGCTCTGGATGGCTCAGATGGCGCTCAAAAGCCCGTGGGGCCGCATGATGCGCGCGATCCGCGACAACGAGGTCGCCGCCGAAGCCATGGGTAAGGACGTCACCCGCCGTCATCTGCAGATCTTCGTTCTGGGCTCGGCCATCTGTGGCATTGCCGGGGCGATGATGACGACGCTGGACGGCCAGCTGACACCCAGCGCCTACCAACCGCTCCGGTTCACCTTCCTTGTCTGGGTGATGGTGATCGTCGGCGGTTCCGGCAACAATTTCGGCTCGGTCCTGGGGGCCTTTCTGATCTGGTTCCTGTGGGTCGAGGTCGAACCGATCGGTCTGTGGCTTATGAACCTGATCACTTCCAGCATGCCAGATGGCAGCGCGCTTAAGGCCCACCTGATCGAAAGCACGGCACATATGCGCCTGTTCACGATGGGGCTTATCCTGCTGATTGTTCTCAGATTCAGCCCAAGGGGCCTGATCCCCGAGAAGTAGACATCTTTCATCACGAAACCGTCAGGCCGCGCCATGCGAATGGCGCGGTTTCTTGATTGCGGCTTGAAAAATCAATAGACGGCTTCACACTCTATGAACCATATCGGCGCATATTGTTCGAAACACCACTCACCTGATGCGCCGATCTTAACGAGTAAACTCTGACCCAGAAGAAAAGTTCTTGCACCATGAAGACTTCCACAAAGAAAATTGCCCTTATGGTTCCGGTCCTGGCTGTTGTGGCCGGATGTATCCCAAGCCCCCGTGAACTGGAAACCACACCCGTCCAGGTACAGACGCCCAAGGGCGTCGTGACCTGCCAACTGTATCGCCAGGATCGGGTTGACTGGGATCGCGCGATTGATTTCCCGGCCACCAAGATGTCGGTTCCCGAAGCTGACGCCTATTGCCAGCAGGAAGGACAGCGGCGCCTCAAGCGCTGACGCGGCACGCCCCGCCAGTTCCGGCTGGCAGGGCGATGAAACTCAACGGTTGCGAAACAGCCCGCCCAGAATGCCGCGAACGATGCGGCGTCCTGTGGTTCCTTTCAGCTCTTTGATGACTGCCTCGCTCATGGCAGAGGCAAAGCTGTCTTGCTTTCGGACCGATCGTGCAGACGATCGCCCTACTCTGCTGCCGCTGTATCTGCGCGCCGCCGAATACTCCCGCTCGGACACCGACCGGGTGTCGTCTTGCTCCTCGGGTTCGGCTTCCTCGGCCTCGGCCGCGGCCTTGGCTGCGCGCGCCTGCAGGATTTCGAATGCCGATTTGCGATCCAGAAGCGTTTCGTATTTTCCGGCCATCGGAGACGCCTCAATCACAGCCTTGCGCTCGGCGTCGGTAATCGGGCCCAGTTGTGAACCCGGCGGACGTATCAATGTCCGCTCGACCATACCCGGCGCGCCCTTTCGTTCGAGCATCGAGGTCAACGCCTCGCCCACTCCGACCTCCCGGATCGCGGTTTCCGTGTCGAAGGCCGGGTTTTCCCGATAGGTTTCCGCGGCCAGCCGCAAATTCTTGCGATCGCGTGCTGTGAAGGCGCGCAAAGCATGTTGGACGCGATTGCCCAACTGCCCGAGGATATCTTCGGGAATGTCGGCCGGGTTCTGCGTAATGAAGTAAACCCCAACGCCTTTGGATCGGATCAATCGCGCGACCTGCTCGACCTTGTCCACCAGAACCTTGGGCGCATCGTCGAACAGCAGATGAGCTTCGTCGAAGAAAAAGACCAGCTTGGGCTTGTCGGGATCGCCGACTTCGGGAAGTTCCTCAAACAGTTCGCTCAGCAGCCACAAAAGGAACGTGGCATACAGCCCGGGCGCGCGCATCAGCTTGTCAGAAGCCAAGATGTTGACCATCCCGTGGCCGTTTTCATCCAGCCGCATCAAATCCGACAGTTCGAGCGCGGGCTCACCAAACAGCCGCGCGCCGCCTTGGTTTTCTAACACCAGCAATCGTCGCTGTATGGCACCGATCGAAGCGGTCGAGACATTTCCGTAGCGCAGGGACAGCTGCGACCGGTTTTCACCAATCCAGACCAGAAGAGCCTGCAAGTCCTTGAGATCCAGCAGCGGCATTCCCTCTTCATCCGCAACCCGGAAGGCGATGTTCAGCACACCTTCCTGCGCTTCGCTCAGGTCCAGAAGCCGGGAAAACAGCAGCGGCCCCATCTCGGTAACCGTTGTCCGGACAGGGTGGCCCTGCTCACCAAACAGATCCCAGAACGTGACCGGGCACGCGGCATAGGAGTAATCGGCAAACCCGATACGCTGGGCACGGTCCATGAAGGCCTGATGCAACTTGTGATCGGGGCTGCCGGGACGCGCCAGTCCGGACAGGTCACCTTTGACGTCAGACAGGAAAACAGGAACACCCTGCTGCGAGAACCCTTCGGCCAGGATTTGCAGGGTCACGGTCTTGCCCGTCCCCGTTGCACCGGCAATCAAGCCGTGCCTGTTTGAATATTTCAGCGTCAAACCCTGCGGCTGCTTGTAATCAACACCGCCACCGCCGACAAAAACGTTTTCCGTCATATTGATACGTCCCAAAACTTAGCGTCCCGGCACCACCATACAAACTTAACCTTTGACTGCGATAGTGATTTTGCCCGCCTCGCAATTCCCTCGTGTGGTGGGCAAACTTCCTCCCTGTCGACTGGCTGTGCTTTCGGGCACAGCCCTTTTTTTGAAATTGCCAAGTTTCTGCTTGTGGAAACATTAAATTTCGCTGTTAGCAGTTGACCACTGGGTTCGCCTCTCGTAACGTTCGGGCATAACTAAGTCGGCCAGTCCGACGGGGAGATACATTGATTGAAGGGAGCCGCACGTACGGCTCCCTTTGTCGTTTGTACTCAAAGGCTTCCCGGCGTCACTTCAGGTGGCCTCCGATGGGTCGGCAAAAATCCGTCCAATCCCGTGTGCGGCGCGCGCTTTGCAACTGACACGGCCGAGCAGGAATGCTAGAGACGTTTGAAAAAGCTGTATCAGCACAATGAGGCACTGATGATCACCAAACTTGTTCCAGCCACCCTGGTAACGGCTGCATTGCTGGGCTCAGGCGCGTTCGCCCAAGAAGACACGACTGAAACTCAAGAGCAGACGCAAGCCGGTCAGACCACGGATACCGGCTCCAACTTGGATCTGGGTCAAAGCGGCCCGCGTGTCGGCGAGCAATATGTTCGCGAGAAGTCAGGCGACTGGGAGATCTCCTGCATCAAGGCGCAATCCGGAGATGACCCCTGCGCGATGGTTCAGATTCTCAACGGTGCGCAGAATGAACCTCTGGCCGAGATTACCGTTGGCAAGCTGCCCGCCGGTGGTGCCGCCGCAGCCTGGGCAAACGTCATTGTTCCGCTGGAAACCCTGCTGCAGGCACAACTGGCCATCTCGATCGATGGCGCACCGCGCAAGCTGTACAACTATCACCACTGTGTTCCGGTCGGTTGCGTTGCACAGCTGGGTCTGACGCAGGGCGACATTGACGCGATGAAAGCAGGAACGAAGGCTACCATTTCACTGGTGCCCGCACGCGCGCCCGATCAGGTTATCAACATGGATCTGTCGCTGAGCGGATTTACCGCTGCCTTTGACGGCCTGCAGGTCAACACCAACTGATCACGCCAAAATGAATGACCAAAGCCGCCATCATCCGATGGCGGCTTTTTTCATACCTTCTTAAGGGCCAAGACCGCGTTCAGACCGCCAAACGCAAAGGCGTTGCTCAGTGCGACATTTACTTCGGCCTCGCGCGCCTCGTTTGGTACGACGTCCAAAGCGCATTCCGGGTCGGGTTCTTCATACCCGATGGTCGGAGCAATCACGCCGTCACGGACGGCCATGATACAGGCCAACAGTTCAACCGCGCCGGTTCCGCCGATAAGGTGGCCGTGCATGGATTTGGTCGACGAGATCATCAGATCGTCGGCATGGCGTCCAAATACATCCGCGACCGCTGCGCATTCGGTCTTGTCATTGGCGGCGGTTCCGGTGCCGTGGGCGTTGATATAGCCCACGTCACTTGCGTTCAGCCCCGCGTCCTTCAAGGCCCCGGCCATGGCGCGGGCCGCGCCCTGTTTGCTGGGCATCACGATATCCGTCGCGTCCGAAGACATCGCATAGCCCGCAACCTCACACAGGATTTCAGCGCCGCGAGCACGCGCATGTTCGTATTCCTCGAATACGAACACACCGGCGCCCTCGCCCTGAACCATGCCATTGCGATTTGCGCTGAACGGCCGGCACGCGTCCTTCGACATAACCCGGAGGCCTTCCCAAGCCTTGACCCCGCCAAAACACAACATGGACTCCGACCCACCGGTAATCATCGCCGAGGCGGCGCCACTGCGCACCATCTGGAACGCCAGCGCCATCGCGTGGTTGGACGATGCACAGGCCGTCGAAACGGTAAAACTGGGGCCTTTGAGGTTGTGCTCCATCGAAATGTGGCTTGCGGCCGCGTTGTTCATCAGCTTCGGCACGACGAACGGATGGACCCGGTTCTTCCCGTCTTCGTAGACCGAGCGGTAGTTGTCATCCCAAGTCGAAACACCACCACCGGCCGTTCCCAGAACGACCCCCGACCGAACGGCCAATTCGCCGTGAAACTCCAGCCCCGACTGGTCGATCGCCTCTTTGGCCGCAGTCAGAGTGAATTGCGTGAAACGGTCATACAGCGCCATCTGCTGACGATTGAACCGGCCCTCGGCCTCGAACCCGCGGACCTGGCCGCCAATTTTGATGCTCAGTCGGTCGACGTCACGAAATTCAAGCTCGGAAATGCCGCAACGGCCTTCGCGCATCGCTTCCTGGGTGTCGGGCACGGAATGGCCCAGCGAATTGATCGTGCCAGCGCCGGTAATGACAACCCGTTTCATGACCGCGGATCAGACCTTTTCCGCGACCAGTTTTTCGATCCCGGCAATGATCGCTGCAACATTCGAGATGTCGAAATCACTTGCCGTCGGTTCGTTGGCGTTGAAGGGGATCGAGATGTCGAATTCTTCCTCGATAGCAAAGATGCTTTCAACCAGGCCCATGCTATCGATTCCGAGATCTTCCAGAGAGCTTTCGGGCGTCACGTCGGACGGCTCCAGCACGGCCTGCTCTGCAATGATTGCGATGACGCGGTCGCTGATGCTCATGTCGTTCCCCTGATTGTCGCGTTGCGGTTGATTTAATCGCTCGACGAGGGTTTGAAAACCGTCTTTTTAAGCGCCTCTACGTCACGGGCCATGCGAGGAAGCCGACGCTGCGCCTTGTAGATTTCGGTGTGCGTTTCCATTTTCACGCCCGGATAGCCCATGATCACACGACCTGCCGGGACATTCGAAAGTATCTTGGTTCCGCCGCCCGCGATCACGCCGTCACCAATGAAGATATTGTCGACGACTCCGGTCTGGCCACCCAAAACCACGTTGTTGCCGATCTCGACCGAACCGGACACGCCGGTTTGACCGCACAGCAAACAGTCCCTGCCGACCTGGGTGTTGTGCCCGACATGAACAAGATTGTCCAACTTGGAGCCGTCTCCGATTACGGTGTTGCGGATCGTACCATTGTCGATGGTGCAGTTCGCGCCAACCTCGACATCATTGCCGATCTGGACCGCACCCAGAGAATGGATACGCAACCAGCTCTGCGCTTTGGCGTCTCCGGCGTCGCCCATGGTCTTGCGCACGTTTTCCACGCCCGACACCTCCGGCGTGACAAAGCTGAACCCATCCCCGCCGATCCTGGCTCCGGGTTGCGCAATAAAGCGATCGCCGATGATGGCACGCGCGCCGATGCTGACCATCTCGCGCAACAGGCAGTTCTGGCCCAACACGACATCCATACCAACGTGGCACTGGGCGCCGATCACCGTTCCGGACCCGATGCGGGCCCGGGGGCCGACAACGGCCAGAGGCCCGATGGACACATCTCCGGCGATCTCGGCCGTCGGGTCCACGACCGCCGAAGGATGGATCCCAAGTGCGACGCCCTGCCCCCGGTCCAGCATCGTGGTAATTCCGGCCATTGCCATACGGGGGCGGCCAACGAACACGGCGCCCTCCAGACCCAGTGCGCGCCAGTCGGCACCCTCCCACAGAACGGCACAGCGCGCCTGACCCTCAGCAAGCGCCTCGGCGTATTTCGGAGCCATCGCCATAGCCAAATCGGTCGGACCAGCATCCTTGGGCTCGGCCGCCCTCAGAATCGTCAGGCTGGTGTTTCCCTCGGCCGGCGCCCCCAGAGCATCGGCGATTTGCTGTAAGGTGAACTGCATCGCGGGCTTCCTTGTCGCAGGATTTTGCGCCCTGTGCTTACCCCTGAACGTTCGGCAGGGCCACCCCTGCTTTTTGCAGGGCATCCCAAATCTTCTGGTCCCGACCATAGACATCGCGCCGATACTGCACGTCGCCCTTCGGCCCGACGAATGCGGTGCGGTAAATCAGATGAACCGGAACCGGCTGTTTGAGGTCAACCTTGGTTTCACGTCCGGTACCCAGCACCCTGTGGAAAAAGGCCTTGGGGTCCTCTTCCTGTTTTGCCAGCAAAGCATAGGCGAAATCAAAAGGTTGCGCCAAACGAATGCACCCGTGAGAGAAGGCGCGCACTTCGCGTGCGAACAGGCTCTTCTGCGGGGTGTCGTGCAGATAGATGTTGTACTTGTTGGGGAACATGAACTTGACCAGCCCCAAAGCGTTGCTCTGCCCCGGAGGCTGGCGCATCGCAAACGGGAAGCTGCGAGCCGTGAACTGGTTGAAGTCCACCGCATTGCGGTTCACCTGGCGCCCGCGCCGATCGGTGATCTCAAGATGCCGGACGGCATTGGGGTTGGCCCGCAACTTCGGCAGGTATTCCTTGGTGATGATCGAGCGCGGCACATGCCAGCTGGGATTGATCACCATGTGCTCCATCACATCCGAAAATTCGGGGCTTTGACGATCGCTGGTGTTTTTGCCTATCACTGCACGTGTTTCAAATGTCACCCGACCATCGTCGACGATTTTCGCGGAAAAGTCGGCCTGATTGACCAGAACATGCCGTGCCCCCCTCTCGCGAGGGAGCCAGCGTTCACGTTCCATCGCAACCATCACCGCCTTGAGCCGGTCAGAAGGTGAACGGTTGATTTCGGCAATCGTTCCCTGGCCGGCGACACCATCTGGTTCAAGTCCATGGGCGCGTTGGAAGGCTTGCACCGCTGCCACCATGGAGTCGTCATATTCCGGGCTGGCCGTGGGCTTGAGGAACCCCATCGCAACCAAACGATTACGCAGTTTTATGACGCTCGGCCCCGTATCGCCGCGTTCGTATTTTCCGGTTGGAACGGTCGGCCCCCATTCACCATGTTCGTTCAGTGACTGCAGCGCCATCTTCTGCTTGAGAAGCGCCCGGTATTGGCTGGACTGCGGCGGAAGCTGCGCGAGATAAGAGCCGTCGGTGGATTTCATCATCGCCGCAAGATGTTCCGAGGCTGGCTTCCGTTCGACCGCACGCACGAGGCCGGCATCGATCTGAGCCGGGCGCAGCAGCCCGGACTGAATATCCTGCGCATAGCGGACAAACGCCTCGCTCAGCGCTGCCTCAAGCGCTCCGAGATCGCGGTTTGACCGAGCGCTTTCCATCTTCGCCATCAGGCCATCGACGTCATATCGTTCGGCCGGAAGCCCGTGCATCTGAGCATGGGACAATGCTTTGATAAGTGCCGACCGACGCGCCGCGTGATCAGAGGTAGGACCCACCCAAATCGGCGCGAATTCCTGTTCTCGATAGAAGGACGCGATATCCGGGGTTGTCCCTGCGCTTTCCGCCACAGCCATCCGAAACGCGAAACTCTCAGCCTGGGTCGGAGCCGCCTGAACGGATGTGGCCGACACGGCGATGCTTGCGGCAAACAGAAAAATCGTACAGGTCCGACGGACAGAATTCATGGGATAGCCTTGGTTTTCAATAACTTGGAACACTAGTTTTTGCGCCCGACAATTATGTTTCAC
>NZ_JBXWSK010000101.1:0-11108 GCF_059613385.1 Ruegeria sp. BHSA162 | reverse complement strand
GCGGGTCGGCGTCGCGATGATGACACCATCCACTGTGTCCTGCACCTCGTCCATACTGGCAAAACGCGGCGCGTCGATCTGGATTGAGCCATCCGGATCGGCCAACCCGACCAACGTGCAGCCGGGATGCTCAATGACGGCGCGGACGTGGCGGATACCGATCAATCCGCCGCCGGCTACGAGGATATGTTTCACATCACCGCTCCGATTTGCCAGGGAACGAATTCGTAATCACCCAAGCCCTGTGCCTCGGACTTGGTTCGCGCGCCGGAGGCGACTTGGAGCAGCCGTCGGTATATCTCCTGTCCTTTTTCTTCGACGCTGACGCCTTTGGTCAGAATGTCGCCCGCGTCCACGTCCATGTCTTCGGGCATACGCGCCGCCAATTCGGAATTGGTGGCGATTTTCAGTGTTGGTGCCGGTTTGGACCCAAAGGCCGACCCGCGCCCCGTGGTAAAACACACAAGGTTGCACCCGGCCGCGATCTGGCCGGTCACCGAGGCCGGGTCGTATCCGGGGCTGTCCATGAAGGTGAAGCCTTTGGCGGTGATGGGTTCGGCGTATTTGAATACACCGGTCAAAGGGGTGGTTCCGCCCTTCGCCGCAGCCCCCAGCGATTTCTCGAGGATGGTCGTCAGACCCCCTTGCTTGTTGCCGGGGCTGGGGTTGTTGTCCATCGAACCGTGATTGCGAGCGGTGTAGTCCTGCCACCAATCGATCAGTCCGATCAGTTTTTCCCCAGTTGCGCGGTCAAGGGCACGGCGGGTCAAAAGATGTTCGGCTCCGTAGATTTCGGGCGTCTCCGCGAGGACACCCGTGCCATCTTGAGCGACCAACAGGTCGCAGGCATGTCCGAGCGCCGGGTTCGCCGTCACACCGGACCAAGCGTCCGATCCACCACATTGCAGCGCAACCATCAGTTCAGACGCCGGGGCTTCTCTGCGCTTTGCCTCATTGGCAATGGGCAGCATCTGGTTGATCTTGCTGATGCCCATTTCCACGGTCCGACGCAACCCGGCAACGTTTTGGATGTTCATCGTCTGGAAGGTTGGACTCTGCTTCAACCCATATGCGTCCAGCAGCCAGTCGATCTGGTTCATTTCGCAGCCCAGACCGACCATCAGAACGGCAGCGTGGTTGGGATGTTTTGCAAACCCCCACATGACCCGTTGAAGAGCTTCGAAACCGTCGCCGGAATCTGCCATTCCGCAGCCCGTTCCGTGGACAAAGGCCACCACGCCGTCGACATTCGGATACGCGGCAAGCTTGTCCGGCGTGAAGTGGTTAGCGATCGTGCGGGCCGCGGTAGCAGAACAGTTCACGGTGGTCAGAACCGCAATGTAATTGCGCGTGCCGACCCGACCGCTGTCCCGATGGTAGCCCATGAACGTATCGACCGAGGTGGCGGGTCTCATAGGCCTGTGATCCGTCGCAAACTCATAGTCCACGCTGGTGTTTCGGAACTCGACATTATGGGTGTGTACATGATCGCCGGGGTGGATCGGTTGGGTGGCGTAACCAATGATCTGGGCGTATTTTCTGACCGGATCGCCGGGTGCAAGGGTCGCCGTGGCGACCTTGTGGCCCGATGGGATGCGCGCATTGGTCGTGACGCCTTCGACCACACTGCCGGCCTCCAGCAGCCGAGTTGCAACCACCACGCTATCCGTTCGATCTAAACGTACAAAAGTCATAATCAGCTTTCCTGGCGGCTGCAGCTAGGCGCAGAACGGCGAGTCCGATGTCCACCGGTGAATATCTATATGCGGCTGTCCAGACAGCTTTGCTCGCGCCGCCTCCCAATTGGATTTGCAGACACGCCAATCCCGCAGCTCGGTTTCGGGGCGCGATCTGGATCTTGCGATGAAGCTGGGGAAATGGTCTCGACCGGTGGGTTGGCCTGCCGCACTGAAGCGGATGTCGAACGACCAGCGGAACCGGTCCGTTTCGTTGACCAGCGACGCATGTGGCGTCAGCGGGTGAAACAGGATGACCCCGCCCGCCTTGACGGGCAAGGGCACGGCTCGGTCTTCGTCAATAAACCCGTCGGCAATGCCTGTCTGCGTGCGCGCGCAATGCGGCAGGATGGATTGGTCCTGTGCCTTTGGCAGCACTTGCAGGCAGCCGTTCTCGATCGTTGCATCGTTGACGGCAATCCAGACAGTGACCATGTCGGTTTGGTCCGCATCCTCCAACGCAACTGCCCGGTCCTGATGCCAGTCTGTTGCGGTGATATGCGCGCGCACCTCATCCTTGGACAGCTTGAGGGCGGGGGGCTTCAGCCGAACGTGCTGGATCGGATTGCTGACCAACTCTGGCCCGATCAACTGCTCGACGATGTCAAGCATGGGCTGGGCCGTCAGCAAGTCGAACACTGCGGGTCCTATATGGAACGGTGTGTCAGCCATGATCCGGTCGCCGGGCAATGAGATGTCCAGCGGCTGGAAATAGTCGCAACCGGCCTGATAAGCGGACAGAAGTTTGTCCCAGAATGACATCCCGGATGGTTCGTCCTTGACCAGCCCTTTTTCGTACCAACCGTCAAAGAGCCGGTTCAGGACATCCGAGTATTCGGCTTGCACCCGATCAAGGACGTCACCGGGAATTACATCCTCGACCACGAGGTATCCGTCCGTCTGGAACTTGCCAATCTGATCTTGTGTCAGCATGGGTGCAACCTCACAAAAGCAGCGCGATGATGCCCGGCCAGATCAGAAGAACGGAAAGCGCCAGCAGCTGGATCCCGATGAATGGCAGGAAGCCGCGGAAGATATCCGTCAGGCTGATATGCGGCGGGGCCACCGATTTCAGGTAGAACGCCGCCGGGCCGAACGGGGGCGACAGGAAGCTGACCTGCATGTTCATACAGAACACGACGCCGAACCAGATCGCGACATGGCTGGGCTGCAACTGGCCGATGAGTCCGATTTCCTCGATGGGAAGGCGCAGAACGATCGGTAGAAAGACCGGAATGATCAAAAGCACGATGCCGACCCAATCCATAAACGCGCCCATGAACAGCAGGATCAGCATCATAACCAGAATGACCAGCATCGTCGGCAGGTCCTGCCCAACGATCAGATCGGCCACGTATTGGGGCCCGCCGGCAATGGTGTAGGCACCCGCCAGCGCGGCGGCGCCGATGGTGACCCAGATGATGGTGCCTGTGGATTTGAGCGTTCGCATCAAGCTGTCCCAAACCAGCTCGAACGATCCCTCGCCCCGCAGGATGGCGATGATCAGAACGGCGAAGGCGCCCATGCCTGCTGCCTCGGTGATGCCTGTGATCCCGCCATAGATCGAGCCGAGAACGACGCCGATGACGACCAGCGGCGCGACGAGGCCTTTGCCCATTTCCCACCCGATTTTGGCGCGCTCTCTGCCAAAGACGAAGAAGATCAGCAGAAGGGCGACGATCGTAATACCGGCAAACCAGGGCAGGTAGTCAGCTGTCCCCAATCGCGCGGGCTCGCCTTGGCTGGCAGCGTTCGAGCCGGAAAGCTCGAAAAACGCGGCCCGGATAAACAGAACGGTGGAAAATCCGGCGACGACGATGCTCATGAAGGCGGCAAACAGTTTGCGCTTTTCAGCCGGTTCGGGGTCGCTCGGGTCCGGTTCCGGAAGCGGCGCGTGGTGAGGATTCAGCCGCGTGCGAATGATGATGTACAGGATGATCATCGAGGCCAGCATGAAGCCGGGAATGAAAGACGCCGTGAACAGCGACTTGATCGAGGTTTCGGTGATCAGCCCATAGATGATCAGAACGATCGAGGGCGGGATCATGGTCCCCAGCGACCCCGAGGCGCAGATGACGCCGATGGCGAGGTTCTGATCGTAGCCGAGGCGCAGCATCTGGGGCAGGGCGATCAGACCCAGCAGGACAACCTCACCACCGATGATGCCGGACATGGCTGCCATGATCACCGCCATGATCGAGGTCACGATCGCAATGCCGCCGCGCGTTCTGGACAGCCAGACATTCAGCGACGAATACATGTCGCGCGCGATCCCGGATCGCTCCAGCAGCGATGCCATGAAGATGAACAATGGCACGGATATGAGCACGTAGTCCGTTAAGAGCCCATATATCTTCTGCGCCAGAATATAGAGTGGCCCAGTCCCGGGGCGTCCGGTCAGAATGCCATCGCCGAATGAAAACGGGTTCAAAAGAAGTGTCGGCTCGAACTTCAGAACAAGAACCAGAACCGCAAGCGAGGCCGAGGCCAGACCCAGGGGCATCCCGATCGCCAGAAGCACGATCAGGGCGACCATCAGGATGAGTGAGATCGTTCCAATATCCATCAGTCTTGTCCCACCGCTCGTTTGATCATTTCAATTTCGTCTTCGTCCGGTTCATCCGTGTGGATTTCCGGTTCTTTGTTCCAATCCGCGATCAGGTTCAGAACGGCCTGCATGGCGACCAGGGTGATCACGATCAGGACCATGGGCTGCAACGTCGCCGGGATCGGCGGGTTGAAGGCCGAGCCATATAGCTCCCATTTGTAGAGTTTGTTGACGAAAACCTGCTGATAGCTGCCGTAGACCAGAAAGAACGCGAACATCACGATCAGGATGGTCGAGATCGTGTCGAACACCCGCTGCAACCAGCGAGGAACCGCATCATACAGCAGAAAGATCCGGATATGGCTGCGTTGCTGCATGGCATAGTAGCCGGACATCAGGAACACGAAGCTGGCGAACCACAGTGTCATCTCGTTGGCCCATTCGGTCGGCTTTTCGAGGATGTAGCGCATGAAGACTTCGTACAGCATCACCACCGTCATGATGGCGATCATCATCATCGTGACCCGGCCGATGAAAAGGGCGAAGCGGTCCATCGCAGTCGTGCCCTCGTATTCCATCGCGGCCGGCTGGACGGTCTTGGTTCCGATCACCGCAAGGATCGGCAGCAGTATCAGCGCGCCGATATCGACAATGTCGACAAATCCGCCGAAAACCCCGGTCATTTCGGGCGTCACGTCGCTGCGCAGATAGATTTCCGTTACCTGGCTTTTCAGAGATTCGGACGTGTAGGGCAGCCAGTCCAACAGGAAGGCCGGCAGATGCCAGACGAGCCAACTGGCCGTTGCGACGAAGGCGAGCGGGATGAGCCACTCCAGTATTCCGCCTGAGTTTTTTTGCATCACGTAGCCCTCGTCCTTATCCGTCGATCCGGTGGTGATCGATAAATTCCAGGTCCGGCTCGACACCCAGTCCGGGGCCGGTCGGGATCGTCACGCGGCCTTTGTTGGCCTTGACTTGTTTCTGTATCTCCAGCGGAACGGTCAGCAGATCGTCGCGAAACTTGTTGTCCGTGGTGTCGAATTCCAACATCGGTTCCCAAGGGTGCAGACCGCCCGGAATTGCCGGCATTGCCGCGAGCAGATGCAGGTTGGTGGCCACAGCAACCGCACTTCCCCAGACGTGATTAACGACCGGGGTGAAGTGTGCGTGGCACAGCGCAAGTACCCGCAGATACTCAGAGATTCCGCCCAACGCGCATACTTCGGGCTGAGCGATATCGACACCGCGGTTTTCGAGAAACGCGCGCCATGCCCAGCGATTGAACACAGCCTCGCCGCCGGAGATATTGACCTTCAGCCCTGCGCGCAGTTCGCGATAGCCGTCAAGATCCTCAGGGGCCACCGGCTCTTCGAACCAATAGGCGTCAAGCTCTTCCAAGGCGCGGCCAACATGAAACGCGTCCGAGGTCGTGTAGGCATGATTTGCGTCGACCATGAAGGGGAAGTCGTCTCCAACCCCGCGACGCACCGCCTTGCAGAGCTGCACGTCCGGTTTGGGTCCGAACCCGGTCTTCATCTTGGTGGCGACAAACCCCATGTCCTTGATCGTTGCGGCTTCGTCCTTGAACCGGGCGGCAAGGTCGGCGATCGGCTCATCCCGCAGCATCATCCCGTAGCCGTAGCAGGGAACGCTTGTCCGATGCGCGCCGCCGATGAGTTTGTGCAGCGGCAAACCGGCCACCTTGCCGACGATGTCCCAAAGGGCGATGTCCACGCCGGACAGCGCCTGTATCGGCATTCCGCCTTGCCCATGATCTCGCAGAAGGTTGTACACCTTGTGCCAGATCACGTCCTTGTCCAAAGGGTCCAGCCCCAGAACCATCGGCTGAATGACCTGTTCAACGATGGATTTGTTGGCTCTTGCTACGTTGCCGGGGCCAAAACAATCTCCCCAGCCGGTCACGCCTTCGTCGGTTTGAACCTCGACCAGATGGGTTGTGCGCTTGTCATAATACTGCTGCGAATACCCCAGGACTTCGGGCATCTTGTACTGCAGTACATGGCTGGTGATCTTGGTGATTTTCATGAAATGCAGGGTCCCGGGCACATTCGGAGAGGCCGTCAGCACGGCCTTTCCGATTGTCGTTGAATGGCCGAAGCCCGATTATTGCATTGCGCCCAGATCGCGCAGGAAGTTGATGTGGCTTTCCAACAGCGCCTTGGCCTCTGGGGTCGTGGCGAACTCGGTCCACCCGACCTGAACGGCTGCGCGGTAGGCGGCCAGATCTTCCGGCGACCACTCATACAGCTGAACGCCTTTGGCCTTCAGGTCCTTGGCGGTCTGAGCGTTCTGCACTTCGTTGATCGTCGCATTGTGCAGCGCCAGGCTGTCCATCGCGACTTCCATGATCTTTTTGTGATGTGCAGGCATCGCGTCCCAAACGTCCTTGCGGCAGGCCAGATGGTCTGCGGGCATCGAGTGAAAGCCGGGATAGTTCGTGTGACCGGCGATTTCGTACAGACCCAGACCCACGTTGTTGGTCAGGTTCGCAGCATCCGCGCCGTCGATGATGCCGGTTTCCAGAGCGGTGAAGATTTCGTTGAAGTCCATCACGATCGGCGACGCGCCCAACTCGGCAAAGACCTTGGTGGCCAGGCCCGGGGGCGAACGGAATTTCCAGTCTTTGAAGTCATCGACCTTGGCGATCGGCTTGGTCGAGGCCAGAGATTCCGGCCCCGGGATCCACCAGCCGATGAATTCCATGTCGTAGCCGTTGTACAGGTCATTGACGGCATCTCTGCCGCCACCGTGCAGCAGCCATGCCATTTGCTGATAGGGGTTCTGATAACCGCCCAGCAGATCGCCCGCGAACTGGAAGGCCGGGTTTTTGCCGGTCTGATAGCCGCCGCCGGTCATGTCGCAGTCGAGGATGCCTGTCGCCGCGGCATCGAAGGTTTCGACCGATTTGACCACCGAGGACGAGTAGAACATCTCGACTTCGATCTCGCCGTTCGACATTTCCTGGATGTCTTCGACGTATTTTGCCGCCATCTGCCCGGACAGCGTCTCGGGCGAGAAATGGGTTTGAATTCTGAGCTTGGTCGTTTCAGCCACCGCGAAACCGGCCGCCATCGTCGTTGCTACGGCCGCAACAGCCGCTGTCTTGACTATTTTCATATTGTCCTCCCAGACGTTGAGCAGTGCGCCGGGTAGGAGATCTTGCCGCCTCCCTTGTCGACACGCTGCTAGACGTTAAGCGGTCGAATCGAATGCAACAAGTAAAATATGAAATTTTCAAGAATTTCGAGATTCTTGCAATAAATCGAAAATACGACTAGGACAATAAGTGGCCAGACCTGAAAGGTGCAAACCGGAATGAATGAAGAAGTAGATATTTATCAGCACCTTAAAATGCGTCTGATCTCGAACGGATTCGAGCATGGTGCCAAGGTTCGGGCCGAAGAGTTGCGCAAGGACTATGGGTGCTCGGCCAGCACGGTTCGCGAAGTTCTTTTTCGTTTGTCATCCGTGGGTTTGGTGGACTTTCAGGAGCAGAAGGGCTTTCGCGTCCCGAAGCGTTCACCGCAAAAACTGATCGAGCTGACCCACATCCGCGTTTTGCTGGAGGGAGAAGGCACCGCAATGTCGATCCGCAACGGCGGGGTGGATTGGGAAGCCAGGTTGACCGCGGCGCATCACAAGCTGAGCCATATCGAAAAGCGCATTCATGCCACCGACGACCCCAGCGAGTTGATCGAGATCTGGTTTGCTTCGGAAAAGGAATTCCATCAAACGCTGATCTCGGCCTGCGGATCGGAAACGTTGAAGCAGATGCATGGCCGCATCTATGCGCAATTCCGGCAGCAGCTGATGGTGGCGGACCGGCGGTTCGAGTTCATCTCCGAGAACATCCGGCATCACGCCGACATCCTCGAGGCCGCATTGTCCGGCGATGAGCAACTGACCAAGCAGAAGATTCATGACCACCTCAAGCGCCATCTGACGGGCAAGACGATGGGCGACTAAGCGCGGAAGTCATCCTCAAGATAAACGCGGATGATGTCTTCAAAGCTCGATTCTGCGCAGAAGCCCAGCTCGAGCGCGCGGTCGGTTTGAAAGTCGCGTGGCCAGCCTTTGACAATGCGCTCTATGTCGGGGTCGGGAACATGCTTGATCAGGTTGACCGCGCCTTGACCGGCGACAGTGCGCAAAGCTTCGATCTGTTCGGCGACCGTACAACTGATGCCGGGCATGTTCAGGGCGCGCCGGTCGTTCAGCAGCTTCGTATCGAGATCGGCCGCGTGGGTCAGAAATCTTGCCGCTGCCCGAGGGCTGGCGTGCCAGTGGCGAACGGTTTCGTCGACCGGCAGAACCGCCTCGAGCCCGTTCAGGGGCTCTCGTATGATACCCGAAAAGAAGGAGGACGCGGCGGCATTCGCCTTGCCGGGCCGCACGCAGAGCGTCGGCAGCCGCAGGGAGATGCCGTCGATGTATCCTTTTCGACTGAAGTCGGAAATCATCAACTCGGACGCAGCCTTCTGGGCCCCGTAGCTGGTCAGAGGGGCGCACAAGAATTCATCGTCGATCCGTGCGGGGAAAGGGGCGCCAAAGACGGCTATGGACGAAGCGAAGACCAGCCGCGGGCGGTAGGCGCCACTGGTGGCGTTATGCTCGTCTTTCAATGCGTTCAATAGTGACCAGGTCGTCATCAGGTTGACGTCCCAACCGAGGTCAAAGTCAGCTTCTGCCTGACCCGAGACAATCGCGGCCAGATGAAAGATCACGTCAGGGCGCTGAGCGGCCAGAAGCTTGGCCGAGTTCGGGGCCGCGATGTCGCCAACGGTTTTTTCTCCCGGTGCACCCTCGGCCGGAAATGAAAGGTCGAACAATGATACACGGGCGTCCGGGCCAAAGGTCTGTTCGGCCGAAATGTGATGCGCCAGTTTCTGCCCCAGCATTCCACCGCCGCCGATGATGAGGATATGCGTCACGACATGCCATTCCGTTTTCTGAGTTCGAGGTAGAGCGCAGAATGATCCAGCTCGGCCCCATCCATTTCGTTTATCAGGTATTCGAACCGGTCGCGTACGGCTTGCGTATTGGGCAGTTCCAGGCCCAGACCGCGCGCCTCAGCCAAGGTGTTGTCCAGATCCTTCAGCTGAAACTTCGAGAGTCCGCCGGGAACGAAGTCCCGGTTGGACATGCGTTCCCCGTGCTGCTGCAGGATCACGCTGTCGGCAAACCCACCGCGAAGCGCGGCGCGCAAAGCAGCCGGGTCTGCGCCACCTTGTTCGGCCAGCAGGGTTGCCTCGGCAACGGCGGAAATCGTGACGGCCACGATTGTCTGATTGGCCAGTTTGCACGACTGTCCGGCGCCGCTGGGGCCGACATGCACGGGGCGCCCCATGGCGGAGAGGATTGGCAGGACCTCCCGCATGACCTTCTCATCGCCGCCCACCATGATCGCCAGCGAGCCCGCCTCGGCCCCCTTGGTGCCACCGGAGACTGGGGCATCCAGATGCCGCAGGCCGAGAGTTTCGAGTTGGGCCGACTGCGCGCGGGCATGTTCAGGCTTGGCGCTGGACATGTCGATCCAGACGGCACCAGGTTTCAGCTGGTCGCAGAAAGAAGGGTCTTCAAGCAGCGCGCCGGTTGCGTATCCGTCGGCCAGCATGGTCACGATCACATCGGCTTGGGCAACCGCGTGGGCCGGGGTGTCTGCAACCGCGGCACCTTGGTCCGCCAATGGCCGTGCCTTTTCGGCGCTACGGTTCCAAACGGTCAGGGGAAAGCCTGCCGCAAGCAGGTTTCGTGCCATCGGCGCCCCCATTAGGCCGGTGCCCAAAAGGGTCACTTTGCGCTGCTCACTCATGCTTGCTTGTCCTCCTTCGGGCCGCACCACGCATGGTTATAGCCAAACCAAAATCTCTGTCATACGCTAACGGCATCAAGTTCCTGCGCCAAAGCCTGTCGCGTTTCCGTGCAGAATTTTTTGGTGCTGCCCGGTCGCACTCGGGCCCGGGGTCCTGGTGTTTGATCGCAAGTAGTGAAAGGTAAATTTTACATATGTCAGAAAGACTTGTGGGGAAGCGCGTCGTTGTGACGGCCGCCGGACAGGGTATCGGTCGTGCCAGCGCAATTGCAATGGCGCGCGAAGGGGCGCAGGTGTTTGCGACGGATATCAACCTCGAAAACCTTTCTTCGATTCGGTCCGAGAATCTCGAAAATATCGAAATTTTCGAGATGGACGTCACCGATGACGCCAGCGTCGCTCAGGGGGCTGAGCGGGCAAATCCGGACGTGTTGTTCAACTGTGCGGGCTTCGTGCATCACGGGACCATCCTGGACGCCACCGATGAAGAGTGGGATTTTGCGATGGACCTCAATGTGCGGTCCATGATGCGCACAACGAAGGCTGTGCTGCCGGGGATGGTCGAACGGGGCGGCGGCTCGATCATCAACATGTCTTCCGCTTTGGGGTCGATCATCGGCGCGCCCAACCGCTTTGTCTATGGCGCGACCAAAGCTGCGGTTGTGGGGCTGACGAAATCGGTTGCGGTTGATTTCATCACGAAGGGCATCCGCTGCAACTGCATCTGCCCCGGAACGGTCGACAGCCCCAGTTGGCGCGATCGGGTCGAGGCTTTAGCCCAAGAACTGGGCAGCAGGGAAGAAGCCATGGCGCAGTTCGTGGCCCGCCAGCCCATGGGCCGCGTCGCCAAGGCGGAAGAAATAGCGGCACTGGTCGTCTACCTGGCAAGCGATGAGAGTGCTTTCACCACAGGACATACACACATAATCGATGGGGGGTGGTCAGGCCAATGACGAAGATAACAAAGGACGATCTGCGGTCGCGGAAATGG
>NZ_JBXWSK010000100.1:0-11183 GCF_059613385.1 Ruegeria sp. BHSA162 | reverse complement strand
GCGGAAATAGACAAAGCCAATCCCGAGCGAGACAGAGAGTCCGATATAGAAGATCAGGTTGGCAAGCATGGAGGTGCCTCTTGAACGTGGCGGGCCGACGTGAGGTCGGACCGCAGTTAGCGTTCGGCCGCAGCCTGTTTGGTCAGAAAGGCTTCGACCGCGGCAACGGTTTCCGGGCGCAGGTTTTCGATGCCTTCATACGGCACGCCGCGCGCAGGTTCGGTATCAGGATACAGCTTCTTGCGGGCAAGATGCCGGCCCAGAATGCGCTGGAATTCCTGGCCGCCCCATGCGCCGACTTCGGTCGAAACCGGGTACTTTTCATGCGTATCCCGATAAATATCGAAGAAATTCGCCAGAATTGCACTTTCTCCGGCACCCGGAAGGTTCAGTTTCAACTGGTCCTTCACGATCGCCTTCGGGGACGCCACCGAATAGATGATCACGTGATCGCGGCGCGTTTTCGACTCATCACCGAACAGGATTGACGCGGATTGGTCCACCCCATCCACGAGCCTGTCCCGTGGGATGAACGCGTCGGCACCAGCGAGGCGGGAAAGGGTCGTATACAGATCCGACACATGGATGATGTTGTTCACGATCGAGTCCGCCTCGATCATTCCGGGCCAGCGGATGAAGGCATCCACACGTACGCCGCCTTCTGTCGTATCTCCCTTGCCGCCGCGGAAAATCATCGGCGTGAAACCTGACTGTGGGGAATATTTCGTGAAGTGTCCGTTGTCGCCCATCAGCACTACAATGGTGTTTTCGGCTACGCCAAGCGTCTCCATCTCGTCAAACAGCACGCCCAGATATTCGTCCAGCAGTTGCAACTTGTCGGCGTAAAGGCCGCCATTCACGCTTTCGGGGCCGTCGCGTCCTGCACGCGTGTTGTCCAGCGGGATCATCGGCCAGTACTGCAGAAAGAAGGGGGTGTCGCCGCCTGCCAGCCGCTGCAGTTCAGACAGCGCCTTGAGCTGGAACTGTTCGTTCATCTCATCGTATTTTTCTGCGTCCCACCGCTCGCCCGGCTGCATGCGGATTTCACGGATTGGACCGCCAGCCTCACCTTCGATGACGGTGGCCATGGCGGCAGGATCGGGGCGGAACCAATCGTCTACGATATAGTCCTCTTCGAAGTCCTGGATGCCGACCGAGACCTGCTCGCGGATGGCGTCATCGTTGAAGATCGTCAGCTGACCCTGTTGATGGATGGCATGCTGCGCATAGTCGAAACCCTGGTTCATCGCCCAGCTTTCCGCGATATCACCCATATGCCACTTGCCGACATGGCTGGTGGCATAGCCGGCCTCTTTCAGAACCTCTGCCAGCGTGACCTCATCTCCGGGAAGGCCAAAGCCGGCAATGTCGACCGTGGTATCGCCCATACCCATGCGCACCGGCAGGCGCCCGGTCATCTGGGCCACGCGCGTCGGCGTGCAGGAGGGCTCGGTATACATTCGAACCATGCGCATGGCTTCGTCCGAGAACGCATTGATGTTGGGGGTTTCAATTCCGCGGACCGCATTCAGTTCGGGAATGCCCATGTCGCCGAAACCCAAATCGTCGATCAGAATGGACACGATGTTGGGAGGATTTCCAGCATTGCCTTCCCGAAATTCGGCCAGTAACGCATCGACGGCAGCGTTGTCTTCAATCCACTGCTCGCCATTCTGCGCTTCCAGAATATAGTACTGCGCGTCGTGGATGATCGGCGTGTCCTGCGCAAAAAGCGGGGAAGACAACAGGATCGAGATGGCCGGCGCCAAACAAAAAAGTCTTGTGAACATAAAGGGTTCCCCGCTGCAGGATGGTTGCGATTGCGACAAGTCTAATTATTTCGGCCTCTAAATCAAATTCAGGGGCGGTGGCACGAGGGCCGGTCGCCCGGTTTGAGGCCCAAACACCGGCGTGATCACTAGGCTGTTTCGAACAGGGCGTCGGTGAGCACGTGTTCCGAAAGCGCACCTGGCGCGCCGATTGCCACAAGCCGCGTCTCGGGCTTTCGGTCCCCCCATGCGCCATCCCGTGAGATATCCATGCGCTTTCCGACGACCTGCACAAGAATGCGATGATCCGGGTCCTCCTCGCTGAAAACAAATCCTTTGAGGCGATAGACGTCGCCCGGTAGCTTTCGAATTGCGCTTCTCAGCGATGACAGGCTGATGGGTTGCTCGGCCTTCATCATCGTTGTTGAAAAGCCGTCTGAATGATCAGCGTGTCGGCACCCGCAGTCAGGCCCATGCTCATGATGCTCCGGCACTTCTGTCTCAAGCTGTTCGGCAGCAAACCGGCCGACCGACAGCAATATGTTCAGCGGGACATCCGCATTGACCGCTTCGACCAGGCGATACCTGCGGAAACGCGAGCCGAGCCAGTCGTGCACTTTCTGAACTGTTTCTCTGCTGACCAGGTCCACCTTGTTCAAGATGACCATGTCGGAAAACGCGATTTGCCTGAGTTTCAACTCCATCTGCTCTGGTGCAGCGAACAGCTGCTCGGCGTCGACAAGGCACATCAGGCTGTCGAGCCGGATCATGTCCCGGAACTTCTGGTCCGTGAACGTCATCGCGATCGAGGACGGGTCCGATACGCCACTGGCCTCGAGGACGATGTATTCCGGTTTCTCCGGCCGGGCGAGAACGGCCTCGACCGTTTCGATCAGGTCATCCCGGATCGAGCAGCACACACAACCATTCGCCAGGCTCATCACATCGTCTTCCAGGCCAACCACAAGATCAGCATCCACATTGATCGAGCCGAAATCGTTGACCAGAACCGCAACCCGCAGACCATGATTGCCGGTCAGGATGCGGTTCAGTAGGGTTGTTTTCCCCGCCCCGAGAAAGCCGGTAAGAATTGTGACCGGAATTGCCGCAGTCGAACCAAACTCGATCATACTGTCACTCCGTCTTCTTCTTGCGGTTTGGAATGACGTCGTCGGTCTTGATCACAAAGTCGCTGGGCCATTCAGGATTGGGCGCGCGGAACACGTCGGAGGGGTAGTATTCCTTGGGGTCGATCTCCATGTCGCGGTACTTTTGGTCCTGCTGTTCGGCGCGCGATGACCGTGGGGCAGGTGGCTTGATTTCATCGGGCAAGGTGATCTTGCCTTCGGCTTCCATCTTGCCCAATTCACGGAACGGTGCGACCGAGCCTGACTTGCCGGGCAGTGTCGCCTTCCGATACCAGATCGCATCTTTTGTGACGTTGACCACGGCCACGTCCAGACCCCAGGCGAACAGCCCATCATAATGGGCCCGGATGCCCGCCAGCATCTCGGCATCAATGTCCTCGTCCTGCGTGTAATGGGTCACCATCGCAAGCCGGGGGCGTGCCTCAGCCATCATCTTGCCAACCGCATAATGCGAGGTGTGATGGGTATCGATCGTGTAGTTGAACAGCTCCTGCGGCAGGCCGTATTTGTAGGTCATCAACTGGCCGATATCCTGACCGGACATTTCGGTGACGAACACATCAACGCCTTTGCCGTATTCAAGGCTCAACTCATCCGGTCGGCCGTCCCCGGTCCAAACGAAGCTCAGGCCGTTCCAATCCAGGCGATACCCGACGGCGCCGTCCTTGGCATGGCTGCGTGGCCAAGAGCGCACGGTGACGCCATCTTCGTCATAGACGATGCCGCCTTCCTGACGGAAATCGAACTCGTTGACCTCGATTTCGTAACCGTCTCCAATCGGGAATACGTCGAAGGCCTCTAAATGCCATTTCAGCATTTGCTTCATGCCGTCCACCATGCCCGCCGTTCCAAGCTCGGGTGTCCGGCCGGACGGGCCGTGGATCCGCAGCGGCGTGTAGCCACCCGACCAGGCTCTGAACGGGTAGATATAGGGGATGTCGGCGTAGTGATCGACATGCAGATGCGTGATGAAGATATCGTTGATCAATTGCGCAGGCACCTGCATCCCGATGATGTTGCGCACACAGCCCGACCCGAAATCGAAGAAGAACCGTTTTCCATTGCCCAGCTCGACCATCACACAGGTGCCTGCCTGATCCTCACGCGGAGGAAACGGCGTTGACCCGCAGAAGGAGATGCGCATCTCGTCGGGCCCCAATTCCTCGGAAAGCGGGAAATAGTTTGCGTTCGACCCGGTCATGTATTTCGTCGGCCGGAAGTACTCTGGCAGAGTGATGCCGCCGGCAGGCCGGCCGCCATAGGGGTTCTTCAGGCTTTCACCCAGAGGGCCGTCCCCCTCATGCGCCTGTGCTGCGCCGGAGCCGTAGCTGACAGCCCCCGTTGCCACCGCACCTGCCGCCAGCCCCTGCATGACATGCCGGCGCGAAGGGTTTTCGATTTCATCCGCTGGCTGGTTTTGCTCGTTTACGTGATCGTTGCTTTGGTCTTTGTCGGTCATTGCGATACCCTCAGTCGGATGCGTTTCGAAGATTGCGCTTCGCCAGACGACGAAGCTCGTTCACAAGTTCAGATTTGATGTGGGCCCATTCCTCGCGCTCGGACGCGGTGATCGACGTATCCTTGAGCTTTGCGCAGACTTTGCCGAAGTCCTCGATGGCCTCGCTCAGAAACGCGTCCGGCTCGAACTGGCTGGAAAGCGCAGTCGAAAGCTCGGGTAGCTCGTCTTTGAGGTCGTCCGTCACTGGATAAAGCCCGATTCCCAATATCTATTCTCGCATCAAGATGCGTGCGGTTGACCGGGGCGGCCAAGTGAGTCACCGTGAGTTGGGGGTGAGTTTGCAGTGAACCAAGCCAATGATTTATTGTTAGATCAAGATGTTGGGCAACCATCGCCTGACCTGGTTCGGCAGGCGCTGCGTGATGTTGTTGCCAGCGCCGAGTTCCAAACTTCGCCCCGGCTTCAGCAGTTTCTGACTTATGTCGTCGAGGAAACCCTCGCCGGTCGCGGTTCCCAGATCCGCGGCAAGGCCATCGCAGTCGAAGTGTACGGTCGCAGCATTGATGGCAGCGGTGGTCGAAATCTGGTTCGGGTAGAGGCCAGGCGACTACGGCGTTTGCTGCGTGAGTTTTACGAAGACCATTGGGACGGCCAGGGCGTTCGGATCTTCGTCGATCCTGGCGGATACAAACCGCGATTTTCACACCAAGCTTCCCCGGATGATCCGAAGTCGGACTTGGCAAGCCAAGGCCCGCCCCGTGGACGTAGGCACCTGCGCGGACTTCTGTTGGTCGGGCTGGGCGTTGTGGCCATGATCGTCATGCTGGGCATGTGGCTGAGACCCGGCAACGACGAGGCCGGTCAGCCCTCCAACACCACCCGGCAGGCCGAACGGGCTGCGCTTGGTCAGCAATCGCTTGCCAGATTGCAGGCGGCCAACCTGGCGGATCAGGCGCGGGGGATGTTCTTTCCGGTCTTCGATGTCAAACGCCAGCAGATCGCCCTGGGAATGTTCCAGCATTCCACCGAGCTCGACCCGGCCTTGCCCGATGGCTATGCGGGAATGGCTCAGGTCTTGGCCACACTGGCTCTGCTGTCTCAAGACGAGGACACACGAGATGATCTGTTGCGCCAAGCATCCCAAATGTCAGGAACGGCGCTTGAGTTGTCGCCGTCGGGTGCATGGGCCAATGCCTCGAATGCCTGGCGATTGGCGGTGTCGGGCGATGCGGATGAGGCTTTGAATTACGCGCGCCTGTCTGCCGAACTTGCGCCTGAAGATGGCCATGTTCTGGACCTTGTCGGGATTGCCGCCCTGATTGCGAACGAGCCCGAACTTGCGGCTGAGGTTAGCAATCCGTCGCGGGCCAGATCCGGGTCCGGCCGATTTGGGGCGAGAAATATCTGGGGCGTATCGCAGCTTGTGCTCGGGAACTACGAAAACGTTGTCGATGCCTTTCAGGGTGCGCCTGCTGCAGGAGCGCCCGTAAGCGGGCCATCACTTTTGTTCCAGGCCGTCGCTCATGATCAGCTGGGCAATTTTGACGAAGCGCAAAGACTTGTTGATGAGTTGGAGGCCACGTGGCCGGATTTTCCGTCCGAATTTCTGGTGCAAAGGATCTTTCCGGGTGACGCCGATATACGGAAGAAGATACTCGGATCTCTGGCGAAGTACTGACAGACCCGTCGCAGCCTGCGCCGCTAAGAAGTCTTCAAGTTCCAACTGATGGCTTCGTGCGCGGCCCAGCTCGGCGTTGACGTTTCGGTGCTGCAGTCCATCGTCGGCTTTGGGGAAACTTGCGGCAAACTTTTCTTGACCTTCCAGCGCGGGAATGGGGCAGACAGTCCCCCCGAAACTGTGCGCAAGGCGGCAAGACCGGCAGGTCAAGCAGGTTTGATCAGTGTCAGACCGTTTTGGTGTCGCCCGCGCCAAGCCAAAAACAACCGAGTGAAACGAGCCGATGAACAAACTGACGCTATTGGTAGGCGGCGTTCTGATCGCAGGCGCTGCCGTGGTCGCCTACAACCTCAGCCAACAACCTGCAGGGCACTCGATGGAGGTGCCTGACACCTCGTCGCTGTCGCGGGGGGACCCGATCGCGCAAGTCAGCGTGCCGGCGACGTTCAGTGCGCCGGCCCAGATGGGCAAGGTTGCCTTTGACGTCAAATGCGCTGTCTGCCATGGGGCGAATGCCACGGGTTTGGAAGGCCTGGCTCCGCCCTTGGTGCACAAGATCTATGAGCCCAGCCACCACGGGGACGAGGCTTTTCAGCGGGCGGTTCAATATGGTGTTCAGGCCCACCACTGGCGCTTTGGCGACATGCCACCGGTCGCTGGCTTGACCCGTGCAGACGTGCAGGGCATCGTTGCCTATGTCAGGGAACTGCAGCGCGAGAACGGGATAAACTGAACCTTGCACAGTTGGGCGGACAGGATGATCGGACGGTGGGTTCTGGCCTTGGGCCTGGTTCTGGCCGGTATTCTGGTGTTCTCGGAACCCGCCTTTGCGCATGGGGGCGATGGGGGCACACATGCCGTCGTCGATCTGGAAGCATCCGACCCCGACCATGTCGAACAGGGCCACCCGGGCCATTGCCACGGCGGGGCCTTCTGCAACGGCGTGGCCATGACCGTGGCCGCGCCCGTCGTTTCCGCGCTGGTCTCAACGATCAACCGCCGTGCCATCCCGTCGGGCCAATACCGGATGTTGCCGGTGGCCCTGTTCGATCCGCCCCCGCCGCGCGCCGTGTCCTGAGTCAGGTAAGGCCTCTTCTGGGGGCGAGTTGAAGCAGACATACAGGACAAGACGATGACCTTTTTCAAGCTGACGACGGGCGCCGTGCTGGCGTGGATGGTGGCCGTGACCGCCCTGGCGCATGGTGGCGCCACCGGGATCGTGAAGGAACGCATGGACGGCATGTCCGCCATGAAGGACGCCATGAAGACCCTGACGCCGATGATGCAGGGCAAGACGCCCTATGACGCCGGCACCGTCCGAGACGCAGCCGAGACGATCGGCCGCCATGCCGGCGACAGCATGACCCGGCTGTTCCCCGAAGGCAGCGATGGCATGCCCTCCGAGGCCAAACCCGCGATCTGGCAGGACTGGGACGCCTTCGCCGAACTGGCCGAACAGCTGCAGACCTATGCCGAGGGGCTGGCCTTGGCGGCCGACAACGGGCTGATGATGGCCGGTGCCGGGCAAGGGTCCGGCATGATGGGCGGATCGGGCATGATGGGCGGCGCTTCGATGATGGGGGGCGGGGCCATGACGGGCGGCCCCCCCGGGCGCGAGGAGCTGTCCGAGATGCCCGCCGATGGCGTGTTCATGATGCTGGGCCAGACCTGCTCGGCCTGTCACACGCGGTTTCGGTCGGAATAGGGTGCCACGATGAAACGCATCTATCGTCTGGGCCTTGCCTCTGCCGTTCTGGCCGCGGCGGGGGTGGCCGCCGTGGTCGCGTGGCCGATCGGTCTGACGCCGCAACTGCCCGACCTGACGGGCGAGGTTGACCGCGGGGCCTACCTGGCGCGGGCAGGCGGTTGCATCGCCTGCCACACCAACTTCGCCGAGGGCGGCGCGCCCCTGGCCGGCGGCGTCAGGCTCGAGACACCCTTTGGCACGCTGTATTCCCCGAACCTGACCACCGACCCGGACCACGGCATCGGAGGTTGGTCGATCGAGGAATTCGCCAAGGCCGTACGCCAAGGCGTGGCGCCGGACGGGCAGCCCTATTACCCGGCCTTCCCGTACCCGTTCTACGCCGAATTCACCGATCAGGACATCGCCGACCTGTGGGCGGCGTTCCAGACCGTGCCCCCGGCGGCCACGCCGTCCCGCGCGCAAGAGATGGCCTTTCCCTTCAACCAGCGCTGGGGGCTGAAACTGTGGCGCGCGGCTTTCCTTGATCCTCCGCGCACCGATCCGGTCCCCGGCAAAGGTGATGTGTGGAACCGCGGCCGGCTGCTGGTCGAAGGCGTCACCCATTGCGCCGCCTGCCACACCGGGCGCAATCTGCTGGGTGCCCGCAAATCGGATTCCGAGCGCTTCAGGGGCAGTGATGCATTGCCGGGCGGCGACAAGGCGCCAGCCATCGACTCTGCAACCCTGGAGAGGCGGGGCTGGACGGTCGACAGCCTGGCCTATGCCCTGCGCACAGGCATCATGCCCGACGGTGACGTATTCGGCGGCGCAATGGGCGAGGTCGTGACCTACGGCACCCGCTTCCTGACCGAAGAAGACCACCGCGCCATGGCCACCTATCTGCTCGATGCCCATGACGAAGGGTAAAAAGGTGGAGCCGCCGCGCCGAGCGATCTCGCCAATGATGAAATGGGGTACACCGGTGGCCGTTGTGATCATCGGTGTAGCCAGCGCTCAATGGTGGATGTCAAAAGGGGTGCCTGACGGTGCATCCGCCGATCCGCTACGTGGGGCGGCGCTTTATGCCGAAAACTGTGCGTCGTGTCACGGGGCCAAGCTGGAGGGTCAAGCCGATTGGCAAACGCCTGATGCGGACGGCGTCCTGCCAGCCCCGCCGCATGATCGAACCGGGCACACCTGGCATCATGGCGATGGCCTATTGTTCGACTATACCAAGTTGGGCGGCGAGGAGATGCTCAAGCGAATGGGAGTCTCGGGGGTCCAAAGCGGAATGCCGGGATTTGCCGACAGCCTGTCCGATCAGGATATCTGGGACATCCTCGCGTTCATCAAGGACAGTTGGCCCGAACGCGAACGCGCGATTCAACGCCAACGTACCGAGGCGGAAGCCCGGGCAGGCAACTGATTTTTTGTCGGAGTTTACGCGTCAATTATGTGGCTGCTCAAGTCGGTTGGGCGAGATCACTACTCGCCTCCGCTCGGCTCGGTCCCGTGTTCGCCACCCTATGAAGCAAGCAGACCCGACAGTTTGAGTGCCCCGGACTGCAGCAGTGGCAGGAATTGCTTCAGGCTTGTCAGATCGTGCCGCTGCGTGGGGGCGTGCACGGACAGAGTGGCCGCAAGCCGGTCATTCTCGTCAAAGACCGGAACCGCGACGGCGGCCATGCCGGACATGAACTCCTCGTCGTCGGTCGAGTAACCGTTCTGGGCGATTTTGGCGATCTCGGCACGCATGGCCGTGGGGTCGGTAATGGTTTTCTCGGTGTTAGCGATCAGCCCGCGGGCCGAGAGAAACCCATCCAAGGTGTTTCGGCGCAGGGTCGAGAGGTACATCTTTCCGCTGGCGGTGCAGTGGAATGGCACCTGGGTCCCAATCGGCAGCTGGATTCTCAGTGGCCATTTGGTCTCGACCCGGTCGAGATAGATCATCCCCTCGCGGTCGGGGATGGCAAGGTTGCAGGTCTCACCAATTTCGTCGGCTACTCCGCGCAGAATGGCCAGGCGGGCCGTGCGGAGATGTTCGGACGACACGGTGTTCACGGACATCTGCCGCAACCGGGGGCCGGGCCCATAGGACCGGCCGTCCAGATCTCGTTGAAGGAACCCTTCGGCCTCGGCCGTCTGCAGCAGCCGGTGGACCGTCGGCTTTGCCAGACCCAACGCTTCGATCAGATCTGCCGGTTTGACCGCGACCCCGCGCCGCGCGACCTCTTCCAAGATCAGCAACAGGCGCAGGTTCGTTGGAATTTGGGTGTCCTTGTCTTGTGTGTCCGTCGCGGTCATCCGGCTACAGTCTAGTTTTTCGGCAGTAGTATCAAGGCCAGATCAGGCACCAGTGACACCAGAATCCAGACCGAGAGCAACGCCGCCAGATAAGGCACCGTATACCGCAGAAGCCGGAAATACGGCACGCCTGTAACTCCCGAGGCGACATACAGGTTCAGCCCGTATGGCGGCGTGATGAAGCCAATGGATGCTCCGACAAGGAAGATCACCGAGAAGTGGATCGGATCAATCCCGACCGAAGCTGCGATTGGCGCCAGAATCGGGGCCAGAATGATGGTCACCGGCAGGCTTTCCAGAACCATGCCCGAGAAAAACACGATCACCATCGAGGTGAACAGAACAGCATGGTAACCCCCCATCGAGGTCACGAAATTGCCGATCGTTTCCTGGGCCCCCAGCAGGGAAAGGATCTGCTGCATTACCACCGAGATGGCAATCAGAGGCGCCAGGATCCCGGTTATCTGTGCCGAACGGATGACGATTGACGGGATCTCGGGGATCGTGAATCCCTCGACCACCAGCATTTCGGCAAAGCTCTTGTCCGTTGGGGAAACATCGTCGCGGGCACCCATGATCCGGTTGATCGGATAACTCACCAGCCCGGCGATGACGCAGAAGCCAACGGTGACCCCGGCGGCCTCGGTCGGAGAGAACTTGCCGGTGTAGATGCCCCACAGCACAAGCCCGATGGCAAAAAAGCCCAGCCACGCGCCGAAGGCGGTTTTCAGAACTCGGTTCAGTTGCAGCGGGATCAGGTGACCCCAGCCGTTCATGCGGCAGATGATCCAGCAGGCAAACTGCATCCCGATCACCATCAGCGCGCCGGGCAGGATGCCGGCCACGAACAACTCGGAAATCGGCAGGTTCATCAGGAACCCATAGACGATGAAGATGATCGACGGCGGGATGATGATCCCGACCGTGCCGCCCGCTGCGGCGGTTGCCGCGCTGAACCGCTCGTCATAGCCGCCCTTGACCATCTCGGGGTGCAGCATCGATCCGATCGTGGCGGTCGTGGCCGAGTTCGATCCCGAGATCGCTGCGAACAACCCGCAGGCCCCAAGCGAAGCCATCGCCAGACCGCCGCGTATCCAGCCGAGACAGGCATAGGCGAAGTCGCTGAGCCGTCGGGCGA
>NZ_JBXWSK010000099.1:0-11648 GCF_059613385.1 Ruegeria sp. BHSA162 | reverse complement strand
TTGAACGAGTGGTGGAGCTGTTGCTGTCTCTGCTGCCCGCCTTCAAGGCCGAGGGCAAAACGCACCTGTCGGTCGCCTTCGGCTGTACCGGGGGTCAGCACCGCTCGGTCGCGATGGCCGAAGCGGTCGCAAAAGCCCTTGCAGAGCAGGGGCAGCCGGTGGCAATTAGACACCGCGAGATGGAACGTCGATCGTTGAATGTGAGGCCGGATTGATCGGAATTGTAATCGTGGCGCATGGCGGATTGGCCCAGGAATACCTGGCGGCCATGCAACACGTCGTGGGCAAGCAACCCGGCCTTGTGGCAGTGTCGATCGACGCTGATCATGATCGCGAAGAAAAGCAGGCCGAAATCTGTCGGGCCGCGGATGCTGTGGATGTCGGCGACGGTGTTGTTGTCGTGACCGATCTGTTCGGGGGCAGCCCCTCGAATCTCAGCCTGCGCGCCTGTGCGCCGCAGGACCGTAGAATTCTTTACGGCGCTAACCTTCCGATGCTGATCAAACTGGCCAAAAGCCGCCAACTTCCGGTCGGGGACGCCGTCCGTAGGGCTATGGAGGCTGGACGAAAGTACATCAATGCGCAAAATGTGACATTGGACTGACATCGGATCGATTGAATATGGCCACCAAAAGCTTGAAAATCATCAACGAAAAGGGCTTGCACGCGCGCGCTTCAGCCAAATTGGTCGAGGTAGTCGAAGGGTTTGACGCCCGCGCCGAAGTGTCCAAAGACGGCATGTCCGCGTCGGGTGACAGCATTATGGGCCTTTTGATGTTGGCGGCTTCGCGTGGAACGACTATTGACGTCGAAACGTCCGGGCCGGATGCTGAGGCGCTGGCAGATGCGCTGGAAGCATTGGTGAACGACAAGTTCGGCGAAGGTTTCTGACGCAGGGCACTGCCACAAAACAAGAACGGGAAGACCAGGAATTGGCGGAAACCACGCACGATACCAAGACCAACACGGTGGTGGCCGAGACCGCGGAAGCGGGCGAAATCTACGACCGCCGTACGCTGACCTACGCAAATTCGTTTGACGACGCCTGGACCTCGACGGCCATCAAGGCGATCGAATGGTGCACAGGCAAGCTGACCATTCTGCGCATGGTCAACAAGTTCGAAAAGCAGAATGAAAAGTATCGCGGCCAGAAATTCTGGGGTGGTGCCCTTGGTATCATGGGAATCGACCTGACCACGCCCGAACACCAGATTGCGCGCATTCCGAAAGAGGGGCCCGTTGTGGTGGTGGCCAATCACCCGCATGGGATGGTGGACGGCATGATCCTGGCCGAGTTGATCGGACGGGTGCGCCAGGACTATCGCATCCTGACCCGCTCGGTTCTGACCGGACTGGATGAAGCCGCGACATCGTTCATGATCCCGGTCCCGTTTCCACATGACCCCGAAGCCCAGAGCAAGATGCTTGAGATGCGGGGCAAAGCGATGGAGCACCTCAAGAACGGTGGTGTCGTCGCGCTGTTCCCATCCGGGGTGGTGATGTCTTCGGACACGTGGTTCGGCCCGGCTCAGGAACGCGAATGGAACGTGTTTACCGCCAAGATGATCCGGCGATCCGGTGCCAAGGTTCTGCCCATCTACTTCCCCGGCAGCAATTCGCGCTGGTACCAGATTGCCAACAAACTATCGGCAATTTTGCGTCAGGGACTTCTGCTGCACGAGATCGTCCGGTCCTGCAACAAACCGGTCGGCCCCGTGATCGGAGAGCCGATTTCGGACGAGGACATGAAACTGCTCGAACGCGACCCGCGCGGATTCATGACCTGGCTCAGAAAACACACGCTGGGCTTGGCGCAGTCACCACAAGCCTGATCCACCGTTCATTGGCGCGAAAAAATCGCGGGCGAGCGGGGCGGTCTCTTGACGGCTTAGCGCGTCGGGACCGGAACCTCGCCACGGTAGTCATAAAACCCGCGATCGGTCTTGCGGCCCAGCCAGCCGGCCTCGACGTATTTCGTCAGCAACGGGCAGGGGCGGTACTTTGTGTCCGCCAACCCATCATGGAGGACGTTCATGATGGCCAGGCAGGTGTCCAACCCGATGAAATCGGCCAGTTCCAGCGGACCCATGGGGTGATTGGCGCCCAGCTTCATGGACTGGTCGATCGACTGAACGCTGCCGACCCCTTCATACAGAGTATAGACGGCCTCGTTGATCATCGGCATCAGGATGCGGTTCACGATGAAGGCCGGAAAATCCTCGGCGCTGGCGGCGGTTTTGCCCAACCGATCCACCACGGCCTTGCAGGTGGCAAAGGTTTCTTCGTCGGTGGCGATACCGCGAATCAACTCGACCAATTGCATGACAGGAACCGGGTTCATGAAGTGGAACCCCATGAAACGCTCCGGCCGATCCGTCCGGCTGGCTAGCCGTGTGATCGAAATGGACGAAGTGTTCGACGTCAGGATCGTGTGGGCCTGCAAATGCGGCTGCAGATCCTCGAAAATCGCCTGCTTGATGGCCTCACGTTCGGTCGCGGCTTCGATCACGAGGTCCGTCTGGCCGATCTCCGGAAGATTCAGCGTGGTCTTGATCCGCTGCAGTGCGGCCTGCATATCGTCGTCACCGATCTTGCCGCGTGACACCTGACGAGCCAGGTTGCCCTTGATCGTTTCAATGGCAGCATCCAGCGCATCCTGGCTGATGTCGTTCAGCAGAACGTCATACCCTGCCAACGCCATCACATGGGCGATTCCGTTGCCCATCTGGCCCGCGCCGATTACTCCGACTGATTTCACGTCCATATTGAACTGCCTTCCGCATCAAGGTTCAGGGGGACATTATCGGCAGTCCGGGTTGGGCGGCAAGGGGTTGGGACCGGTCCAATTCGCTTCAAATGCGCACATTAGAGTTTTCTAAACACCTAAGGCCGCAGAATGGCAATTGGGTGAAGAAAATGGGTGGCTGACATGAGTTATCATGAGTCGGGCGCGACCGGTGTCGAGGAATCCTTCTGCCGGTACGGGGCGTCAAAACTGTGGTTTCGCGGGCCAAAGCGTGCGTTGCAGGTACCATATGTGGCCTGCGTCGGCGGCACCGAGACATTTGGTCGGTTCGTCGATTCTCCGTTTCCTGCCGTGTTGGAGCAACGGCTAAAAAAGAAGTGTCTGAATCTGGGCAGTCTGTTCGCAGGTGCCGAGGGTCTGTCGCGGGATCCGGAAATCCTGAGCCTTATGAATGGCGCCGAGGTTTGCGTTCTGCAACTGCCATCGGCGCTGAACCAGTCCAACCGGTTCTACCGTGTTCATCCCCGACGCAATGATCGGGTACTCGAGGCGACCTCGGACCTTTCCGCGTTGTACCCCGAAGTTGATTTTGCCGAAGTGCACTTTGTGCGGCACCTTATGTCCAGGTTGTCGGCGTTTTCGGACGCACGGTTTGAAGTGGTGGCCGCCGAGTTGCGGCGGGCTTGGGCAGAGGCTCTTCACACCCTGTTGGACAACGTCACCAGCCGGGTTCTGCTGCTGTGGCTGGACTGGGATCACAGCCCGGCAGTCGGGCTGGATGCGCGGGGGGTATCTGATCCGGTGCCAATTACACAGGCCATGATTGATGGGGTGTCGGATGGAGGGGTGGCAACCGTGAAGATGACGGTGCGCCCTTCAGGTGCTTCGAATGATCTCGAGGACATGCTGTTCGGCACGATGCAGCAACCGATGGCGGAATATATGATCGGACCGGCCACGCACCGGGCTATTGCAGAACGTTTGCTGCCTGCGATCCGAGACCTCGAATGAAAAAGGCCCGCCGATTGGCGGGCCTTGATCGTTTCGAAGTCTGGACGTATCAGCCCAGTTTTTCGGTCAGTTCCGGCACGGCCTGGAACAGGTCCGCGACCAGGCCGTAGTCCGCGACCTGGAAGATCGGAGCTTCTTCGTCTTTGTTGATCGCGACGATGATCTTCGAATCCTTCATGCCGGCCAGGTGCTGGATCGCACCCGAAATACCAACCGCGATGTACAGATCGGGTGCAACGACCTTGCCGGTCTGACCCACCTGCCAGTCGTTCGGGGCATAGCCCGAGTCGACTGCCGCACGGCTGGCACCAACCGCCGCGCCCAGCTTGTCGGCCAGGGCTTCGATCAGTTTGAAGTCTTCTTCCGAGCCAACACCACGGCCGCCCGAGACAACAACGCCGGCCGAGGTCAGTTCGGGACGGTCGCTTTCGGCGACCTTGTCCTCGACCCATTCCGACAGGCCGGGGTTTTCACCGACCGATACGGTCTCGACCGGGGCCGATCCACCTTCGCCGGCCGCATCAAAGCTGGCCGTACGGAAGGTGATGACCTTCTTGGGATCGTTCGACTTGACGGTCTGGATCGCGTTGCCGGCGTAGATCGGGCGCTCGAAGGTCGAGCCGTCCACCACGCCCGAAGCGTCCGAGATCACCATAACGTCCAGCAGCGCGGCCACGCGCGGCATCACGTTCTTGGCGTCGGTGGTGGCGGGTGCCACGATATGCTCATAGCCGTCGGCCAGGCTGACGATCAGCGCGGCGGTCGATTCGGCCAGGCGGTGGCCCAGCGACGGGTCTTCGGCGACCAGAACCTTAGATAAGCCGTCGATCTTGGCGGCAGCTTCGCCGGCAGCGGCGGCCGAGCCACCCGCGGCCAGAACGGTCACGTCACCCAACTGCTTGGCAGCAGTGACTGCCTTGGCGGTTGCGTCCATCGCCAGTTCGCCATTGTTGACTTCGGCAAGCAGAAGTACAGCCATTACACAGCCCCCGCTTCTTTGAGTTTCCCGACCAGCTCGTCGACCGAGCCCACGATGATGCCGGCGGCGCGTGCCGGCGGCTCTTCGGTCTTGACGACTTCGAGGCGCGGCGTGACGTCGACGCCGTAATCGGCGGCGGTTTTTTCGTCCAGCGGCTTTTTCTTGGCCTTCATGATGTTCGGCAGCGACGCATAGCGCGGCTCGTTCAGGCGCAGGTCGACCGTGATGATGGCCGGCATCTTGACGCTGATGGTCTGCAGACCGCCGTCAACTTCACGCGTGACCTTGGCGGTGTCGCCTTCGATGTCCAGTTCGGACGCGAAGGTGCCCTGGCTCCAGCCAAGCAGAGCCGACAGCATCTGGCCAGTGGCGTTCATGTCGTTGTCGATCGCCTGCTTGCCGCACAGAACCAGTCCGGGCTGCTCTTCCTCGACCACCTTGGCCAGGATCTTGGCGACTGCCAGCGGCTCGATGTCCTGGTGGACGTCGTCCGCCGCGACGACCAAGATGGCGCGGTCTGCTCCCATCGCCAGCGCGGTGCGCAGCGTTTCCTGCGCCTGCTTGACGCCGATCGAAACGGCCACGACCTCTTCGGCCTTGCCGGCTTCTTTCAGGCGGATCGCCTCTTCGACGGCAATCTCGTCGAACGGGTTCATCGACATTTTGACATTGGCGAGATCAACACCGCTGCCGTCCGCTTTGACGCGAACTTTAACGTTGTAGTCGATCACGCGCTTGACAGGCACAAGTACCTTCATTTTTGCGTACGCTCCTTACAAAAACGGCAAGCCGCAATGCGACTCCACCAATGCTCTCGTCGGCCTAGATAGCGCCTTGCGGGGCGTCGGGACAGGGCAAAATCGTCACGTCATGTCGTGGGGACGTCGCGTTTCACGCTTTTTGACGTGAAGGAACGAAAGATTGTTACCCGGCCGATGGGCGGTTTTGCCGCGCCGGATGGTGTGAAAACGCATTCAAGAAGCACGGGTTTCAGCGGTTCGCGCCCGCTCTTTGGGCCGGGGCTTCGCCCTTCCGGTCGCCCCAACGTCCGCTGTACGTTGTGCCGCTTTCAGCGGTTCGCGCCCGGAACCCACAAGACGTCATCGCGGCCGCCGTTGTTGGCGCAGCGGGCTGCCACGAAGAACCAGTCGCTGAGGCGGTTGAGGTATTTCACCGCGGCCTCGTTCACCGGTTCCATGTTGGTCAGTTCGACAGACAGGCGCTCGGCGCGCCGCGAGACCGTGCGGCAGACATGAAGATGCGCCGCCAGCTTTGATCCGCCCGGCAAGATGAAGCTGCGCAACGGCTCGAGGTCGGCATTCATCGCGTCGATTTCCGATTCCAGACGATCGATCTGGGCCGGGGCGATCCGCAGGGGCGGGTAGTCGGCCTCGGCGTCTTTTTCCATGTCGGGGCGGCACAGGTCAGCGCCCAGGTCGAACAGATCGTTCTGGATGCGGGCCAGCGCCGCATCGACCTCGCCCTCGGCCTCGGTGCGGGCCACGCCGACAAAGGCGTTCAGTTCGTCCACCGTGCCATAGGCCGCCACGCGGCCCGAGTATTTCGCAACCCGTTCGCCATTGCCCAGCGCGGTTTTGCCGTCGTCGCCGGTGCGGGTGTAAATCTTGTTCAGAACGACCATCTACTGCACTCCCTGTCCACGCAGATAGACGTAGAGCACGATCAGCACCACGGCAATGAATTGAAACAGGATGCGCAGCCGCATCATCTTGTTGCTTTTCTTGGCAGCCGCCATGCCGCCCTTGCCGAAATTGGATATGCCGATGGCCAAAACAACGACGACCGCCGCCATGGCCAAAAGAAGTACGCCCATTAGAAGGTCCATGAACTCACCGTCCGCATTTGTTGTATCCTTTGCGCACCATCTAGCGGGGCGGCCCGCGAAAGCGAACGGGTAATTTCGTCTCAGATACCCGAAAGGATGCGGTCTATCGTGCCCGTTGGCAGAATGCGGCGCAGATAACCCGCGATATAGGTCGGTGTGGTCACGTAGTATCGAGCCTTGGGCGACTTTGCCTCGAGCGCGCGGGCAAGTTTTTCGGTTACCGCAGACGCCGGCAGCTCGAACCGGTCGGGACCCGAGTCTTCGTACAGACGTTTGAGCAGCGACCCCTCATACTTGTCGCGCAGGGCCGAGTTTTCCCAATCTATGAACCGTTCAAAAACCGGTATGGCTTTTTCGCGCAGTTTAGAGGTGATGGGACCGGGTTCAATCAGCACCACTTTGATGCCGGTGCCGCGCAGCTCCAGCCTCATCGTATCGGTCAGGCCTTCGATGGCGTATTTCGTGGCGACGTAGGCACCGCGCCAGGGAAAGGCGACCAGGCCCAGTACCGACGAGTTCTGCACGATGCGGCCATGGCCCTGTGCACGCATGACGGGTATCACCTGGCGCGTCAGTTCGTGCCAGCCAAAAACGTTGGTCTCGAAGATATGGCGCAACCCGTCGGTGGGCACATCTTCGATCGCGCCGGGCAGCCCATGGGCACCGTTGTTGAACAGCGCGTCCAACGTGCCGCCCGTTGCTTCGAGAACACTGGCCAATCCCGAAGTGATCGTTTCGGCATCGGTATAGTCGATTCTTGGGCTGTCAAAGCCCTGAGCCCTCAGCCTGTCGCAATCGCGCTGATGTCTGCAGGCGGCAAACACGCGCCATCCGCGTGCACGCATCCCGTGTGCCGCGTCCAGACCAATGCCGGATGAGCATCCGGTGATGAGGATGGATTTCTGCATGTATGCCCCAAAGTCGTCCTCGGCAAAAACTATTGCGAGGATCGGCCTCCGGCAATGACGGCATCACGTCAATTTGTGCTTTTTCGGATCAACGAGGAGGAAATCCAGCCAACCTGTTGCTCGGGCAACACGCGCAGGCGCAGCCAACCGGTTCCGGACTCGCTCAGAACTTCGACCTGCTGACCCATCCGCGCTTTGCCGATGATCGGATAGATCGTGCCGGGGCCGTCGCGCATGTTCACGCGGGTGCCGGACACGATGCGGATGTCTTTCGGCGGCTCTGCGGGTGCAGGGGCGGCTGCCGTTTCCGGTTCGGCGTCGGTGTCCAAAACCTGGACGGCCGCGTTTTCATCCAGCGACGCCAGCGAAAAGGTGCCGCCGGTATTGTCGAAACTGGACAGATCAGAATTCAGACCGGCCGCGATCTGCGCTAGCAACGCCTCGGTATCGACGGCATCGGCGGCGGGGATCGGTTCCGGCTTAGGTTCGGACGGCTTGGCGGGGCGCAGGGCCACTTTCGTCACAAGCTCGGTTGCCGGGGAGGGGACCAGTGGCCTGGGCTCGGGTTTCTCAGCTGCCGCAACGACGGGTGGTGCCTCGGCGCGGGTTCCGCGCGGTTCGAATTCGGATCCACCGCTCATAACGTAGAAGAACCAGCCGAGCATGGCAAAAGTAACAAGCATAAGGCGCGTCATGGCGCATCCCCCGGTAATCATAACAACAAGAAAAAGGCAGCATTCAATTGTTGGGATCCTACCATAGTTCGGGTCCCGAGTCGAAAATCGGGGGAAATCGCCGGGTTGGCTCCCCCTGTTGCAAAAACCCCGACTTGTCCCCAGCAAAATATGCCTTGGTTGCTTTACCACGCGCGCCGGGCGTCGTATCACATCATCTATGAACGACACAATCGACGACCCCAACATGGAGGCCCCCGACGCTGGGGGCGAGGTGGCCGAACCGCTGCGCCGGGCAATTGGCGAGCGTTATCTAACCTATGCTCTCTCCACCATCATGCACCGCGCGCTGCCGGATGCGCGCGACGGGCTGAAGCCGGTTCACCGGCGAATCCTCTACGCTATGCGCGAGCTGCGACTCAGCTCCTCGGGCGGGTTCCGCAAGTCGGCCAAGATCTCGGGTGACGTGATGGGTAACTATCACCCGCACGGGGACGCCGCGATCTATGACGCGATGGCGCGTCTGGCGCAGGATTTCAACGTCCGCTACCCGCTGGTCGACGGGCAGGGGAATTTCGGCAATATCGACGGCGACAACCCGGCGGCCTCGCGCTACACCGAGGCCCGGATGACCATCGTTGCCGAGGCGTTGCTGGAGGGGCTGAACGAGGACGCCGTCGATTTCCGCGACAACTATGACGGCACGCTGACCGAACCGGTCGTCTTGCCGGCACAGTTCCCGAACCTTCTGGCCAATGGCGCCTCAGGCATTGCCGTGGGCATGGCGACGAACATCCCGCCCCACAACATCGCCGAGCTGTGCGACGCCTGTCTGCATCTGATCAAGACGCCCGACGCGCGTGACGACACGCTGCTGAACTATGTGCCGGGGCCCGATTTCCCAACGGGCGGCGTAATCGTAGAACCGGCCGAGAATATCGCGCAGGCTTATCGCACCGGGCGCGGATCGTTCCGGCTGCGTTGCAAATACGAGGTCGAGGATCTGGGCCGCGGCCAGTGGCAGATCGTGGTCACCGAGATCCCGTATCAGGTTCAGAAATCCAAGCTGATCGAAAAGATCGCCGAGCTGATCCAGACCAAAAAGATCCCGATCCTGGGCGATGTGCGCGACGAATCCGCCGACGACATCCGCCTCATCCTCGAACCGCGCTCCAAGAACGTGGACCCCGAGGTGTTGATGAACATGCTGTATCGTAACTCGGATCTCGAGGTGCGGTTCAGCCTGAACATGAACGTGCTGATCGACGGGGTGACGCCCAAGGTCTGTTCGATGAAGGAAGTACTGCGCGCCTTCCTCGATCACCGGCAAGAGGTGCTGCTGCGCCGCTCTCGTCACCGCATGGCCAAGATCGACCACCGGTTGGAGGTGTTGGAGGGCTTTATCGTTGCCTTCCTGAATCTCGACCGCGTGATTGATATCATCCGCTATGACGACGATCCCAAGGCCGCGCTGATGCGCGAGAATTGGGGCATCGACCATGTCCGCGCCACCAGCGAGGCCGACTATGTCTCGCCCAAGCCGGGCGAGGGCGAATTGTCCGAAGTTCAGGTCGACGCGATCCTGAACATGCGCCTGCGCAGCCTGCGTCGGCTCGAAGAGATGGAACTGGTCCGTGAGCGTGACGCGCTGATGGAAGAGCGCGCAGAACTCGAGGATCTGCTGGCGGATGAGGGTCTGCAATGGGCCAAGATCGCCGAGCAGCTGAAAGAGACCAAGAAGACCTTCGGCAAGGATTATGAGGGCGGCGCGCGTCGAACCCGCTTTGCCGAAGCAGGCGAGGTCGAGGACGTACCGCTTGAGGCGATGATCGACAAGGAGCCGATCACGGTCGTCTGCTCGCAGATGGGCTGGATCCGCGCCATGACCGGCCATATCGACCTGAACCGCGAGCTGAAGTTCAAGGACGGCGACGGGCCGCGGTTCATCTTCCATGCGGAAACCACCGACCGGCTGCTGGTCTTCGCATCGAACGGGCGGGTCTACACGGTCAGCGCCGCGAACCTTCCCGGTGGCCGGGGAATGGGTGAGCCGCTGCGCCTGATGGTCGATCTGCCCAACGAGGCGCAGATCGTCGATATCCTGATCCACAAGCCGGGGCGCAAATTGCTGGTTGCTTCGGATGCGGGCAACGGGTTCATGGTGCCCGAGGACGAGGTGCTGGCCCAGACCCGCAACGGCAAACAGGTGCTGAACGTCAAGGATGACGAGCGCGCGGTGATCTGCAAGCCGATCGAGGGCGATCACGTCGCTGTGGTATCACAGAACGGCAAGTTTCTGGTGTTCCCGGTCTCCGAACTGCCCGAGATGACGCGGGGCAAGGGCGTGCGTCTCCAGAAATACAACATGGCGCGCGGGCGCCAGGGCACGCTGGAGCTGGATGGCGGCCTGTCCGACCTGACGACGTTCAACTGGGAGGACGGTTTGAAATGGTCAATGGGCGGCGACAAGACGCGGCATGAGGCAGATATGTCTCAATGGCTGGCAAAGCGCGCAAGCGTCGGAAAAAAACCGCCCTATGGGTTCCCGCGCGATTACAAGTTCTCGTGATCGTGCGCCGACCACGGTGGAAATCTGCCGATACGGCTTGGCACATGCTGCATCGGTGCGCTAGATCAAAGAAAAACAGGCCTATCGAGACGAGACAATGCTGCGCATTCTTACCCTGATTACCGGACTGGCCCTGGTGGGCGCCTGCACGCAGACGCAACTCTATGAAGAACCGGAAGATCTGGGTGAATTCAAGCTGCGTGTGAACTATGCGTTTGCCGACAAGGCCGTCCAGGGGCCGGTGTCTCGTGACGCGACGCCCCAGGAATGGACCGAAGCGATCCAGAAGGCCGTCGATATCCGCCTTGGTCGCTATCAGGGCTCGCAGGAGTATGACATCGGGATCAGCCTCGAAGGTTATATGCTGGCGCCTCCTGGAATTCCGGTGATCTACAACCCCAAAAGCACAGCGATCGTTCTAGTCAACGTCTATGATGTTGGCAAGAAAGAGTTTCTGGCCAAGGGCAAGCAGTTCCAGGTCCTCGAAGATACCACCGGTGGCAGCGCTCTGAAGGGCTCGGGCAACGAACGCACCAAAGAAGAGCAGATGAGCGGTTTGGCACTGAAAGTGGCCGACCGCGTCGAGGAATGGCTGGCTGAAGAGCACAAGGACAACGGGTGGTTCGACCTGCGCCCCGGCCTGATCCAACCGATTGAATCCGGGCAGGCGGTACAAAACCCGGCATAGTTTTGAGGATTTCCCTCAGGAGGTGCTTGATTTTCCGCTTTGAACCAAATATCTCGCGCGCGCAGATGTAACCACGGGACCAAGGGTCCCCCAAATCGCAAAAGGGCGCCTGAGGAATGGCAAAGGAAAAGTTTGAGCGTAATAAGCCGCACGTCAACATTGGCACGATTGGCCACGTTGACCACGGCAAGACGACGCTGACCGCAGCAATCACCAAGTATTTCGGC
>NZ_JBXWSK010000098.1:0-11762 GCF_059613385.1 Ruegeria sp. BHSA162 | reverse complement strand
GTTTTGTCGGCCCTTCCCCTAGGCCAGTTGATCCGCGAAATGTGTCAGCAGCTTGTGTTTTAGGATCTTGCCCGTGGGCGCGGCCGGCAAGGACGTAGCCAGCACGATCCGGCTGGGCCGTTTGTAGCCCGCAAGACGTCCCGCCACGAACTCCGCCAACTCTGCCTCTGACACAGCGTCGGTTTCTGCCACCTGGACAAAGGCCAGCACCTGTTCGTCGCCGCCCACCCGATGCCCGATCACCGCAGACTGGATCACCTGCGGATGGTCGTTCAGCGCGGTCTCGACTTCGGGCGGATAGACGTTGAAGCCGCCGTGAATGATCAGTTCCTTGGCGCGGCCGACGACGTGCAGATTGCCCTGCGCGTCGAGGCGGCCGAGGTCACCCGTGCGCAACCATCCCCGGACCAGAACCCGGCCCGTTTCCTCGCCGTTGCGATAGTACCCCTTCATCACATGCGGGCCGCGCGTCAGGATCTCGCCCACGCCATCTCCGCCGCCGGGTATGCTTTCGTCAATGTGCAGCTCGACCCCCGGCAAGGGCGGGCCGACCGAGATATCCGGATCCCCGATCCGGTTGTGCGAGGCGCAGATCCCCGCCGTGCTTTCGGTCATGCCATAGCCATTCTGCAGTGCGACGCCATAGAACGCCTCGGCCTTGCGTTTCCACGCCGGATCCAGCGGGGCAGCCCCGGACGAGGTGTAGCGCAGGGCGTCCGACGGCAGCCGCTCCAACCCCTGTTCCTTAGCATATTGCATCAGCAGCGCATGCATCTGCGGCACACCCGAAAACACCGTGACACCCGCGTTCAACGCGGCAAAGGCGCGGTCCGCCGCGAACCGGGCATCCAGCTGGACGAAGGCCCCGGCCAGCGCCGACCCGGTGACGATCGAGGCCAGCCCGAAGATGTGCGAAATCGGTAGCACGCCATAGACCACGTCATCCTGCGTCAGCCCCCGGAAATTCGCCGAGGTCAGCCCGCCGAACCGCAGGTTTTCGTGGGTCAGCATCACACCCTTGGGCGTTCCGGTCGTGCCGGTGGTGAACAACATCGCCGCGACATCCGCCAGATCGGGGTCGGGCGCGCTCGGGTTCGGCGCGGCCAGGTGCATCTGCCCGAAGCCCCCGGAAACAGGCTGGGCCCCGGCCATTCTCGCATGGTCGCACGCCTCCGGCGACTCCTCGGACGTGAACAGGATCACCGCCGGGGTGATGTGATCCACGATGCGTGCCAACTCAGCCGCGGTCTGACGGGCGTTCACCGGCACCACGCAAGCGCCGATCCGGGAACAGGCAAACAGCGCGGCCACTGCCGTACAGCAATTCTCGAGCACCAGCATGACCCGATCGCACGGGCGCACCCCCGAGGCCAGCAGGATGCCTGACAGCTCGGAAATCGCGCGGTCGAGGTCGGCAAAGCTCCAATTGGCGCCGAACCCGTCGGCAAAGGCGCGGGCCTGCGGTCGGGTCCGGATCTGGGCATCCGGATAGTCGTGCCATTTGTTCATGTCCCTTCGCCCTCCCCTGCGCCGGAACCGGTTTTTCGCTCAGCGTTTCGTGGTGCGCTTGAACACCCCCGCCCCCGTCGCGATCAGGGTTCCGTCGTCGGTGTGCAACTCTCCGGTCACATAGGCCACCGTGCGCCCGCCACCCGTTGCGCGACCCGTGGCCGTCACGCGCCCCTGGCGCACTGCCGCCACATAGCTTGTGTTCAGCGACAGGGTCAGAACCAGCGGATGTTCGTCCCGGTCGAACCAGGCCGAGGCGGTGTTGCCGCAAGCCACGTCCAGCAGCATGGCGATGATGCCCCCATGCAGGATGCCCTGGCTGTTCAGGTGATCCGCCCGGATGGTCAAATGGCACCGCGCCCGGCCGTCGAGGTCGGACAGATCCACCTCGAACCCGATCGCGTTCTGGCAGCCCGACCGGCGGACCTTTGGGTCGTCTTCAGGCCGCGCCGAGTGCAATGAACCGCTCCAAATGATAATCCGCGTCGCCGAACCTGTGATCCGACATGACGATCCGCTTGGCAATATGCGCAAGCTCATATTCCCGCGTCATGGCGATGCCGCCATGCATCTGGATCGTTTCCTCGGCCACCAGCCGGCCCACCCGCGACACCAGGTTGCGGGCCGCGGCGATCTGCCGGTCGCGGTCGGGCGCTTCAAGGTGACCGGCCGCGTTGATCACCGCCGAGCGCGCCTGCTCCAGCTCGATCAGCATATCCGCGAACCGGTGCTGCAGGGCCTGAAAGGTCCCGATCGGGCGGCCGAACTGCTTGCGCGTCATCAGATATTGCCGTGTCAGGTCCACCGCGATTTCCATCGCGCCCAGAACCTCGGCGACCAGCGCGACATTGGCTGCGGCCACAACGTTCATCAGCGGCTCGAACCCCTGCCCCGCCGCGCCCAGACGCGCGGTTTCCGGCAGGCGCACATCGTCCAGAGTGACCTCGGCCGCGCGGCCCCCGGCCAGCATCGGATACCCGCGCAAGCCCAGACCCGGTGTGCCAGCAGGCACCAGAAACAGCGAAATGCCGTCCAGATCGAACGGCCCGCCCGTTTCGCGCGCGGAAACGATCAACTGCCCGGCGGCCTCGGCATTCACGACCACGGCCTTGCGCCCGTTCAGGATCAGGTCCGTGCCGTCGGTCCGCACGGTGGTTTCGACCCGGCTCAGGTCATACCGGCTGGCAGGCTCACCATGCGCCAGCGCCAGATGCAACGCGCCCGAGATCACCTGATCCAGCAGGGCCCGCTGATCGGGGCTGCCCACCTGCGCGATCAGCCGACCGCCCAGAATGCAGCTGTCCAGAACGGGCTCGACCACGCCAGCGCGGCCCAGTTCCTCGAACACGGTGGCGATGTCAAAGCCCGCCCCGCCGAACCCGCCATCCGCTTCGCCGAACAGCGCGCCCAGAACGCCCAGATCGGCCAGTTCGCGCCAGATGTCGGCGCTGAACCCCGCCGTGCTGTCCAGAATGTCGTTGCGCACCGGAGTCGTATATCGGTCGGCCAGATAGCGCCGCAGCGTGTCCTGCAGCATCTGCCGTTCTTCGGTCAGGTTGAAATCCATCTCAGCCCCCCATCTTGACCTTGGCGATGATCCCGCGCTGAATCTCGTTCGACCCGCCGAAGATCGACAGTTTCCGGTTGTTGAAATACTGCGCGGCGACCGGCGTGGCATAGTCCGGCCCGATCGGGTCGTTGTCGCCTGCCACCGCCTCGGAGGCGAAAGGCATCGCATAAGGCCCCACCGCGCGGCGGGCCAGGTCGTTGATCTCCTGCCGGATGATCGTACCCTTGACCTTCAGCATCGAGCTTTCGACCCCCGGTGCCTGTCCGGCCGCAGCCTTGCTGATGATGCGCATGTTGGTGGTGGCCATGGCCATCAGGTCGATCTCGACCCGTGCCAGCCGGGCGGCGAAATGCGGGTTCTCGATCAGGGGGCGGCCATTCGCGGTTTCGATCCGGGCAATCCGCTTGACCATGTCCAGCCCCGCCTGGCTGAAGCCGACACCGGCGATGTTGGTGCGTTCATGCGTCAGCAGATACTTGGCATAGGTCCAGCCCTTGTTCTCTTCGCCCACCAAGTTTTCGACCGGGACGCGCACATCGTCAAAGAACACTTCGTTGACCTCGGGCGTTCCGTCCAGCAAGACGATGGGGCGCACCTCGATCCCCGCCGTGTTCATGTCGATCAGCAGGAACGAGATCCCCTCCTGCGCCTTGGCCTCGGGGTCGGTGCGCACCAGGCAGAAGATCCAGTTGGCGTATTGCGCCAGCGTGGTCCAGGTCTTCTGGCCATTGACGACATAGTGGTCGCCGTCCCGCACCGCGCGGGTCTTCAGCGAGGCCAGGTCCGACCCGGCACCCGGCTCGGAATAGCCCTGGCACCACCAGTGTTCACCATTCAGGATGCGCGGCAGGAAATACTCCTGCTGTTCCTTCGAGCCGAATTTCTGCAGCACCGGGCCCAGCATCGACAGGCCAAACGGCACGATGCGCGGCGCAAAGGCGGCGGCGCATTCCTCCTCGAAGATATGGCGCTGAACCGCATTCCACTCGGCGCCGCCAAACTCCTTCGGCCAGTTGAAATTCAACCAGCCGCGCTCGTTCAGCGTGGCGTGCCACCACTCATACCCTTCCTTGCCGATGTTCCGGCCAGCCCGGATCTTGTCCGAGATCTCCTTGGGCAGCTTTTCGGCCAGAAAGGCTCGAACCTCGTCGCGAAAAGCCTTCTCCTCGTCCGTATAATTCAAGTCCACAGCCGCCCTCCTCCTCGATGCGATCGGAACCTTGCCTGCTCGGCCCTACGGGCCGGGCAGCGCCGGGCCGGCCCTCGATGGGCTGGCCCGGCGCCCCTTGCTTCAATAGATCTCGAACAGACCAGCCGCGCCCATGCCGCCGCCGATGCACATGGTCACGACACCCAGCTTGGCCCCGCGCCGCCGCCCTTCGCGCAGCAGATGGCCGACCATACGCGCGCCGGTCATGCCGAATGGATGCCCGATGGCGATCGAGCCGCCGTTCACGTTGCATTTCTCGTCATCGATCCCCAGACGGTTGCGGCAGTAAAGCGCTTGCGAGGCGAAGGCCTCGTTCAGCTCCCACAGGTCGATGTCCTCGACGCTCAGACCATGCCGTTCCAGCAGGCGCGGCACCGCAAAGACCGGGCCGATGCCCATCTCGTCGGGCTCGCAACCCGCCACGCAGAACCCCTTGAACGCGCCCATGGGCTCCAGCCCCCGCCGCTCGGCCTCGGCGCTGTCCATCACGACCACCGCGGCCGCGCCGTCCGACAGCTGGCTGGCATTGCCGGCAGTGATGTAGTTTCCGGGGCCGCGCACCGGCTCGAGTGAGGCCAGCCCTTCCAGGGTCGTGTTCGGCCGGTTGCATTCATCCCGGTCCACGGTGACCTGTCGGTGCGAGACCTCGCCCGTCTCTTTGTCCTTGACCGCCATGGTGGTCTGCATCGGCACGATCTCGTCGTCGAACTTGCCCGCCGCCTGAGCCGCCGCGATACGCTGCTGCGACCGCAGGCCGTAGGCGTCCTGTTCTTCTCGGCTGATGCCATAGCGCTCGGCCACGATGTCGGCGGTCTCGATCATCGTCATGTAGATCGCCGGCTTGTGCTCCTGAATCCACGCCTCGGGCACGGGGCGGGTCTTCGGCTGGACCAGCGAGATGCTCTCGACCCCGCCGGCCACGATGGGGCCCGCGCCGCCCTCGGTGATGGCCTGCGCCGCAAGCGCCACGGTCTGCAGCCCCGACGAGCAGAACCGGTTCACGGTCATCCCCGAAACGCTGACCGGCAGCCCGGCCCGGATGGCGATCTGGCGGGCGATGTTGCCGCCGGTCTCGCCTTCGGGGAAACCGCAACCGATGATGCAATCCTCGATCTCGGCCCCATCCAACCCCGAGCGCGCGACCGCGGCCTGAACCGCGTGGCCGCCCATCGTGGCGCCGTGGGTCATGTTGAACGAGCCCCGGAACGACTTGGCCAGCCCGGTGCGCGCGGCGGATACGATTACGGCTTGTTTCATCACTCGGCGTCCGTGTTCAGATCGTCAAAGCTGCGGCCCTCGGCCACCAGTTTTTCCAGCAGCGGCGCGGGCTGCCAGAAATAGTCATCTTCGGCCGACCAGGCGCGGATGTCGTCCAGAATACCCGGCAGGCCCTGCAGATCCGCCCATTTCAGCGGCCCGCCGCGATAGCGCGGGAACCCATAGCCATAGAGCAGCACCACATCCACGTCCAAGGGGCGGCGGGCGATGCCCTCGCCCACCACCTTGGCGGCCTCGTTGACCATCGCGACCATATATCGCCGCACGATCTCGTCATCCGTGAATGTGCGCGGGGTGATGCCCTGCGCCGCGCGGTCGGCCGCGATCAGGTCCAGAACCTCGGGGTTCGGCGTGCCGCCGCGCTTGCCTTTTTCATAGACATAGAAGCCCTTGCCGGTCTTCTGCCCGAAATGCCCGGCCTCGCACAGTTTGTCGGCATAGCTGCTGTCGCGGGCGCGCGGGTCCTGCCCCTCGGCGCGTTTGCGTTTACGCACCGCCCAGCCGATATCCAGACCGGCCAGATCGGACACCGCGAACGGCCCCATGGCAAAGCCGAAATCGGTCAGCGCCTTGTCGATCTGGAACGGGCTTGCCCCGTCCAGAACCATGTGATCGGCGCAGGTGCGATGGGTGCTGAGGATCCGGTTGCCGATGAACCCGTCGCACACCCCTGCGCGCACCGAGACCTTTTTCAGCGGATGCCCCAGCGCAAAGCCGGTGGCGACCACCTCGGGCGCGGTCTGGTCGGCCACCACGATCTCCAGCAGCTTCATCACATGCGCGGGCGAGAAGAAATGCAGCCCGATCACGTCCTGCGGCCGCGTGGTGGTGGCGGCGATCTCGTTGACGTCCAGATACGAGGTGTTGGTCGCCAGAACCGCCCCGGGCTTGCAGACCGCGTCCAGCTGAGAAAAGACCTGCTTCTTGACGTCCATATCCTCGAACACGGCCTCGATCACCAGATCGACGGCGCTCAGCGCGTCATACCCAGTGGCAAGCTGCAATTGGTCCGACAGGATCGCGTCATGCTGCTGCTGGCTGATCTTGCCGCGCTTCAGGGCCCCTGCCAGGTTTCCGGCGATCCGTTCCTTGGCCGCATGGGCGGCCTCCTGCGTCATCTCCAGCAAAGTCACGGGCAGACCCGCCAACAAGGCGGCGGTGGCGATCCCCGCGCCCATCGTGCCGCCGCCGATGACCCCGATCTGATGCACCGGACGCGGCTCGACACCCTTCAGTTCGGGCAGTTTGCCCACGGCGCGTTCGGCAAAGAAGGCGTGGATCAGGCCCTTGCGCTGATCCGATTCCATCAACTGCATGAACAGTTCCCGCTCGCGCGCCATGCCCTCGGCAAAGCTGGGCGCCTCGCAGGCGGTTTGCACGGCACGCACGGCAACGGCGGGGGACAACTGGCCGCGGCCCTTCTTCAGAACGGCCTCGTAGACCGCATCGAAATCGACGGGGTCCGGCGCAGGCATCTCTCCGACCGCGCGGCGGGGCGCACCCGAGTCAAGCAGCTCCTGCGCATAGGCCAGCCCGATCTCGCGCGGGTCGCCATCCTGCACCTTGTCGATCACGCCCAGCTTCAGCGCCTCGTCGGCGCGGACATGGCGACCGGTTGTGATCATGTCCAGTGCGGCCTCGACCCCGGCCACGCGCGGCAGACGCTGGGTGCCCCCGGCACCGGGCAGGATGCCCAGATTAACCTCGGGCAGGCCGACCTTGGCCGAGGGAACCGCGATGCGGTAGTGGCTGGACAGCGCAACCTCGAGCCCGCCGCCAAGCGCTGTGCCGTGCAGCGCCGAAACCACCAGCAGGGGCGAGGCCTCGATCCGGTCGCACAGGCCCGGCAGCCAGGGCTCTTGCGGGGGTTTGCCGAACTCGCGGATATCGGCCCCCGCGAAATAGGTCCGGCCCTTACCGTAGATCAGCACCGCCTTTGCGCGCTCGGCCTCGGCCCGTTCGATTCCGGCCAGCAGGCCCCGGCGCACATCCACGCCAAGCGCATTGACCGGCGGGTTGTTCGCCGCCAGCACCGCGATATCGCCAATCCGTTCGTATTCCACCGCCTCGGACATCAGACTTGGTCTCCTCTTGCCAACCCCAGCTTGTTCCGCATTGCGGAACAATATTCCGCAACAGATTGAACCCGTCCGCGCGCGGGTTCAACCCCTTATACCCGACTGCGCCGCCGGGCCGCATTTGTTGCCGGCGAGCAGGCCCCAAACAACTTGTGAACCGGATCGCGGAAAACCGTGCTAGGCTTTGCCCACCCGGCCAATGAATTCGGCCCGGAACGAAAACAGATTGCAGAACAGGGAGTTTTGAAATGTGTGACGTTTGCGTAATGAACGCGGTGAAAGACCGGATGCTGTCGCGTCGATCCTTTTTCAAGGCTGGCGCAGCGATGGCGGCAGGCACGGCGCTTGGGACGGTGGCTGCCCCACCAGCGCTTGCGGCCGGCCATGGCGAGGTGCTGGACATGACCCATGTCTACGATGCCGATTTCCCCACCTATTTCGGCCAGCCGGGGATCGAGGCGACACAGGCCTTCAATTTCAAGGAACATGGCTTCAACCTGTTCAACCTGGCCGTCAACGAACACACCGGCACGCATGTCGATGCCCCGCTGCATTTCTCGGCGGATGGGCAGTCGGTGGACGAAATCCCGGTGTCGAACCTCGTTTGCCCTCTGTGCGTGGTGGACATTGCCGCCCGCGCGGCCGAGGACCCGGATGCGCAGGTGACCCCCGACGATCTGAAGGCGTGGATCGCGGCGAATGGCGACATCCCCGATGGCGCCTGCGTCGCCATGCATTCGGGATGGGCCGCCAAGACCGCCACGCCCGAATTCCGCAACGTCGACGGGGACGGCATGATGCATTTCCCCGGCTTCCACGTCGAAGCGGCGCAGATGCTGATCGAAGGAACCGGCGCGGTTGCTCTGGCCGTCGACACGCTGTCGCTGGACCACGGGCCATCGGCCGATTTCGTGACGCACTACGCGTGGCTGCCCACCAACCGTTACGGCATCGAGAACCTGGCCAATCTCGACAAGGTGCCCGCCAGCGGAGCGACGCTGGTGGTCGGCGCGCCGGCCCATCGTGGCGGGTCGGGCGGCCCGGCGCGCATCTTTGCGATGGTCTGAGCATGGCAACGGTTCGCCTGTTGACGGACGAAGAGGTCAGCGCCGAGGCGCTGGCCGTCTTCGATGACATCCGCGCCACCCGCAACACCGATTACGTCAACAATTTCTGGCGCGCTCTGGCCCATGACCCGGCACTGCTGAAAACGACGTGGGAGCGGCTGAAGACCGTCATGGCCCCCGGCGCGCTGGACCCGCTTGTGAAAGAGATGCTGTATGTGGCGGTTTCGGTCGCCAACAATTGCGAATACTGCGTGCACTCCCATTCGGCCGCGGCCCGCTCCAAGGGCATGACCGATCAGATGCAGGCCGAACTGCTGGCGGTGATCGCGATGGCCAGCCAGACCAACGCCCTGGCCACCGCTTTGCAGGTGCCGGTGGACGACCAGTTCAAGGTCTGAGGCGGCGCCTGTCGGGCCAGACTTGCACCAGATGCACAGCGGCTATTCCCTCAAGTGTCTAGCTGCACTGCAGCATCAGGTCTAAATCTCTTTGGTCACATACAGACCAGAGAGGCTCCGCTCATGGCACAGACAAGCACGCACCGCCCGGCAATCCTGAACCTGTTCTCGGCCGTCGCCGATGTGTTCAGCGGCATCTATGATGCTTTGATCCGCATGGGCGAAGCAAATGCCAAGGTCATCAAGATCAAGCAACTCAGCGAGTTGACCGACGAAGAACTGGCTGCGCGTGGCCTCAAGCGCGAAGACATCGTTCGCCTGGTGATGGCGGGCGTCTACTAAGACACGCCCGCGCCCTGCATTTCGGCCACGGCCTGCGCGGCCTTGGTATAGGTGGCTTCGCACAGGTCAAAGTCCGCCTCGGTCAGCGCCAGGGACGGATAGGTCTTGCCCGGCGACTTGAACATCCCGTTCTGCATCAGAACCGTATTGAACAGGGTTGCTCTGGCCGTGTCCGCGCAGACCACATCGCGATAATCCCGCACCTTTCCTTCCGTGAACACGATTTCGAACAGGGTCGGATCGCCGACGACGCGATGGGCGACCCCCTGCTTGTTCAGCGCGGCCGAGGCCATGTCCATCAGACGCTGACCATTGGCGCGCAGCCGGTCGTACTGACCGGGACGGTGCAGCACCTCCATCGTCTTGAGCCCGGCCACCGCGGCCACCGGATTGCCCGACAGAGTCCCCAACTGCATCAGCCATTTCTCCGCCCCAACGGCGGATTTGTCAAAATAGGCCATGATCTCGGCCCGCCCGGCGATTGCGGCGAGCGGAAAACCGCCGCCGATGATCTTGCCCAGCGTGGCGATGTCCGGGGTCACGCCATACAGCTCCTGCGCGCCGCCATAGGCGAAACGAAACCCGGTCACCACCTCGTCGAAGATCAGCACGATGCCGTACTTGTCGGCCTCGTCCCGCAGAAGCTGCAAGAAGCCGGGTTCGGGCGGGATGATGCGTTGCAAGGGCTCGACGATGATGCCCGCGACCTGGTTGCCGTGCTCGGCCAGCAGCGAGCGGATGTAGTCCGGGTCGTTGAACGGCGCGATCAGCATTTCGGCCTGAACGCTGGCCGGTATGCCCGCGCTGTCGGGAACCGCCTGCGGGAAATTCACCATCCGTGACGGGGCCAGGCTCATCTGCGCCTCGGCGCTCATGCCGTGATAACCGCCTTCGAACTTCACGATCTTGTCGCGGCCGGTAAAGGCGCGGGCCAGCCGGATCGCGTACATGTCAGCCTCACCGCCGGACGAGACATAGCGGATCTGATCGGCGCAGGGCACGGCGGCGCAGATTTCCTCGGCCAGTTCGACTGCGCGCGCGTTGTTGGCGAAGAACGTCATGCCATTGGGCAACTGTTCGGCGACGGCCTCCAACAACTCGGGGTGGCCGTGGCCCAGCAGCATCGGCCCCGAGCCGATCAGCAGGTCGACATATTCCATCCCGTCTTCGTCCCAGACGCGGCTGCCCCGGCCCTCGCGGATGAAGACCGACGGGTCGAAATTGCCAAAGCCACCGCCGGGCAGCACCGCGCGGGCGCGTTGACCCCAATCGGATTGGCTGAGATGTCGCGGCATGGTCGCCTCCCTAATCCAGTATCACGTCCGGCGCGCCCAGGAATTCGCGGTCTGGCGCGATGCCCAGGCCGATCCCGTCGGGCGGCGCGATCCGGCCGCCCTTGCGGGTCGGGCCATCCGGCGCCAGCCGCGGCGCGACATAGCCCGACAGGTCGCACACGTTCATCAGGCGCGCCGGTTCAGTTGCTGCGCCCAGATGCAACAGGGCGGCGGTGGTGATGTCAGATCCCCAGGTGTCTTCGACGCACATCTTCGCCCCCAGATGCAGGCACAAATCACGCGCACGGCGCGCAGCCGACAGCCCACCGAATTTCGACAGCTTCACCGCGACCGCATCCATGCAGCCCAGCGCATGCGCAGCCATCAGGCTGGCGGTGTCGTGTGCGCCCTCGTCCAGCTTCATTGGCAGGCCGGTGGCGGCGCGCACGCGGGCGCAATCCTCGATCGTGGCACAGGGTTGTTCCAGCATCACATCCAGATCCGCGACCGCCCGCCCCACCCGGCTGGCATCCAGAGACGTAGCGCCGCAGTTCCAATCGCCATAGACCAGCGGCCCGTCTCCCACCGCCTCGCGCACCAGACGCAGGCGCTCGACATCAGCCTGCCAATCGGCATCCGCGCCCAGCTTGACCTGGAACTGGGTGATGCATTGCGCCTGCGCCTCGCGGGCGATGCGGGCCATCTCGGCCGGGGCGATGCAGGTTATCGAGTGATAGAGCGGCATCGTTCGCGCCCGCCGACCACCCAGCAGCGCGTGCAGTGGCAGCCCTGCCACCTGCCCCGTCAGATCCCACAGCGCGATGTCGATCGCCGATTTGGCATAGACATGCCCCGGCAGGTGCCGGTCCAGCCGTGCCATCAACGCCTCGGGTCCGATCGGGTCGGCGCCCAGCAGAACCGGGGCCATGTCCTGAACCGCCGGGGCCACGCCGCGCGCATAGGCGGGCAGGTAATGCGGAATCGGGCAGACCTCGCCCCAGCCGGTCAGATCGTCATCGGTGTCCAGCGCCAGAAC
>NZ_JBXWSK010000097.1:0-11870 GCF_059613385.1 Ruegeria sp. BHSA162 | reverse complement strand
GGAATGTCAGCTGGCTGGGTCATCCGATCGTCGGGCTGAAACGGGCCGAGCTGAACAAGTACCGCAAGGACCTGCAGATCGTGTTCCAGGACCCGCTGGCCAGCCTGGACCCGCGGATGACGATCTCCGCCTCGATCGCGGAACCGCTGAAGACCTATCGCCCCGACCTGACCGAACGCGAGCGCAAGCAGATGGTCGCCGAGATGATGGAACGGGTCGGCCTGAACGCCAACATGATCAACCGCTACCCGCACGAGCTGTCGGGCGGTCAGAACCAGCGGGTGGGCATCGCCCGGGCGATGATCAACAAGCCCAAGCTGATCATCTGCGACGAGGCGGTCTCGGCGCTGGACGTGTCGATTCAGGCGCAGATCGTGCAGCTGCTGAAGGAACTGCAGCAGGAGTTCGGCCTGTCGATGATCTTCATCAGCCACGACCTGTCGGTAGTGCGCGCGGTGTCGAACCGGATCATGGTTCTGTATCTCGGCCGCATCGTCGAACTGGGCGATGGCGAGGTGATCTGCGCGAACCCGGTTCATCCGTATACGCAGTCGCTGATCTCGGCGGTTCCGATCCCGGACCCGGATGTCGAGCGCAGCCGCCAGCGGCTGAAACTGCCCGGCGAACTGCCCTCGCCCATGGACCCCAAGGCGGCGCTGCGGTTCCTGCCCAGCCGTCTGGCGGCGGGTCAGACCGACTATGTTCCCGCGCTCAGCGAGATTGCGCCTGGGCACTTCGTGGCCGAGCATGATCCGCTGGAAGCGATCATGGCAAACGCTTGATCCTGTCCCCGAAGCCGGACAACCGGCTTCGGGGTCCTTGCCCGTTAGGGCAGAGTTATTGGAACTGGGTGTTTTGACTTTGCCATGACCAAATGGCACCCTTCGGTCGTTTTCGGCCTGTTTTTTCGGGCATCATTGATTGATCCGGTTTCGCAGCCTAAGAGGAAGCCCCGGATGCACCACGTCCGCCGGCTAAGTTTTTGAATTTGAGAGGTCACATGTCACGCAAGGTCACCAAGGCGATTTTCCCTGTCGCAGGATTGGGCACCCGGTTTCTTCCGGCAACGAAATCCGTTCCGAAGGAAATCATGACGCTGGTTGACCGGCCTCTCGTTCAATATGCCATCGACGAAGCCCGCGCTGCGGGTATTACCGAGTTCATCTTCGTCACATCACGCGGGAAATCGGCGCTCGAAGACTATTTCGACCACAATCTCGTGCTGGAGCAGGAGCTGAAGGCCAAAGGCAAGGATGATTTGCTGGAGGTTCTCGAGAATACCAACATGGAAAGCGGTGCTATCGCCTATATCCGCCAACACAAGGCTCTGGGGCTGGGACACGCAGTCTGGTGCGCCCGCCGTCTGATCGGCGATGAACCCTTTGCGGTCATGCTGCCGGACGACGTTATTGCGGCCGACAAACCCTGCCTGCAGCAGATGGTCGAGGCTTATGAGGAAACCGGCGGCAACATGGTCGCCGCGATGGAGGTCGCACCCGAAAAAACCAGCTCGTACGGGATACTGGACGCCGCCGACAGTTCCGGCAAGGTGATCCGAGCCCGCGGCATGGTCGAAAAGCCCAAGGCCGACGAGGCACCGTCGAACATGGCGGTGATCGGTCGATACATTTTGGGGCCATCGGTGCTGTACAACCTCAATCAGATGAAGAAAGGCAGCGGCGGGGAAATCCAGCTGACCGATGCCATCGCCGAAGACATCGGCAACGGTGTCCCGGTTTTCGGATACCGCTTTGATGGTCAACGCTTCGACTGCGGATCAAAAGCGGGCTTCCTGCAGGCCACCGTGGCCTTTGCCCTGGCCCGGAATGACCTGCGCGACGACCTGAGCGCCTATCTGAATGATATTGTTGCCACAGGTCGGGCTGCCCAATAAGCGGCGGTCCTTCACCCATCCTGTGATGACTGCGATAAAACGTCAGAAAACCAGCCGAAAAGCCCATTCGTCATGACCACCATCTATCCTGTCATTCTGTGCGGCGGCTCCGGAACCCGGCTTTGGCCGCTGTCCCGAAAAAGCTATCCCAAACAGTTCGTGCCGCTGGTCGGCAACAGCAGCCTGTTGCAGGACTGTGCGGACCGGATGCGAGGGCCCAAGGACGCGCCGTACGCCAAGCCCCTGATACTCACGAATGAATCGTTCCGCTTCATCGTCACCGAGCAGCTTACCGCCATTGGTGTCGACCCCGGTCCGATCCTCATTGAGCCTGAGGGCCGCAACACGGCTCCGGCGGTCTTGGCGGCCGCGCTTTATCTGTCGAAGGTAGACCCGGATGCTTTGATGCTGGTGGCGCCGTCCGATCACGTCGTTCCCGACAAATCCGCGTTCCACGCGGCGGTTTCGCAAGGTGTGACCGCCATCGAGAGGGACCGCCAACTGGTGACGTTCGGGATCACTCCGGACCGGCCAGAAACCGGATATGGATATCTGAAGCTCAGCGCTGCGCCCGACGCGACAGGTGCTGCGGTCGCATTGGACCATTTCGTTGAAAAGCCCGATCTGGATCCGGCCAAGGCCATGATCTCCGATGGCAGTTACCTGTGGAATTCCGGCATTTTCCTGTTTGCGGTGCGCGACATCATCGCTGCATTCCAGGATCATGCACCCAACCTGTTGCCGCCGGTGCAGACTGCCGTCGAGGACGCGAAGGCCGATCTTGGCTTTCTGCGACTGGACGCATTGGCCTGGGGGAAAGTCGAAGACATTTCGATCGACTACGCGGTCATGGAGCGGGCCAAAAACCTGAGCGTTGTTCCCTATGTCGCCGGCTGGTCGGATGTCGGCAGCTGGTCGGCCGTCCAGGAGCTGAGCAGCCCCGACGAAAACGGCGTTGCGACCACCGGTGAGGTGACGACGATCGACTGCAACAACGTGTTGATCCGGTCCGAGTCTGCCTCTCAAGAAGTCGTGGCCATGGGGCTCGAGAACATGATCGCTGTGGCCATGCCGGATGCCGTTCTGGTGGCCAGCATGGACAAGGCACAGGACGTCAAACAGGCCGTGGCCGCCCTGAAGGCCAAAGGGGCACCGCAGGCCGAAGCTCTGCCGGTCGACCATCGCCCTTGGGGCTGGTTCGAGAGCCTGGTTGTGGGCGAACGATTCCAGGTCAAACGGATTCACGTAAACCCCGGCGCGGCCCTGAGCCTGCAATCCCACCACCACAGGTCCGAGCATTGGATCGTCGTAGAAGGTACCGCCAAGGTCACGATCGATGACGAGGTTCGTCTAGTCAGCGAAAACCAGTCTGTCTACATCCCCCTTGGCGCGGTTCACCGGATGGAAAACCCCGGCAAGGTGCCTATGGTCCTGATCGAGGTCCAGACCGGCGCCTACCTCGGAGAAGACGATATTATCCGGTACGAGGATGTCTACGCCCGTAGCTGATTCTGGCTGAACACCGCGGCTCCGGTCGCCAACGGTTCACTCTTTGGGCGTACAGGACAGAATCAGCTGGCCGACCTCCATACAAAAAATATCCACAGCCGCCCCAAAAGGGCGGCTTTGTTTCGTATTTGGAAATCCACAAGTAACCAAATCCTTTTTGTGCCGTTCGCACGTGAAAGCGGGGATTCATCCCATCCGCGGCAGGGTGGCGCGCAGCGAATTCCGTGAATCGATGGCCCAAGGAGGATCCCGCCCGTGTCCCAAATCACCCCCCGTTTGAATCTGCCGTTTCTGCAACCCTCACAGGCGCAAAAACACGTCACCCACAACGAAGCGCTGCGGCAGCTGGACCTGATCGTGCAGCTGAGTGTTGTGGCTCTGGATGAAACCATTCCACCTGCGGCACCAGATCAAGGTGCCATCTACGGATTGGGGGCCAGCCCGACAGGCGCCTGGGCGGGGAAGCCTGGGCAACTCGCGGCTTGGCTGGACAATGCTTGGGTCTTTGTCACGCCGGCAAACGGATGGCGTGTTTGGGACCAAGCCGGCGCCGCGCTCAAGGTCTGGGACAACGGCGGATGGATCGATCCTCCGCTCAATACTGCGAACCTTGTCGGGGTCGGGGTCGCAACCGGATACGATCCGACCAACCGCCTTTCGGTTCGGAGTCCCGCCACATTGCTGAGCCATGACGGGAGCGGCCACCAGTTGAAGGTCAACAAAGCTAGCGCGACTGACACCGCCTCCCTCCTGTTTCAGTCCAACTGGACCGGCCACGCCGAGATGGGCCTTGCGGGCAGTACCGATTTTTCCATCAAGGTTTCACCGGACGGCGGCTCTTGGACCGAGGCGGTGCGCGTGGATGCCACATCGGGAACGATCAGTGGCGCGGCCGTTCAAGCCAACCCTGAAGATGTAACACCCGGACGGCTGATGCGAGCCGACTACGGATATGGACCGGGTAACCTCTTGGGTCAGGTGACGCAGTCTGGCGGGACCCCGACCGGCGCGGTGATCGAACGCGGCGCAAATGCAAACGGCGAATTCGTTCGTTTCGCGGACGGAACCCAGATCTGCACCCTCGCGGCGAGTGCGGTGGCCTGTACTGCCGGCATGGGGCTACTGTTTGCAAGCGCCCAGAATACTTGGATTTTCCCCGCGCCTTTTGCTCTGGGCAGTACTCCAACCCTAAGCGGCAGCGGTAATGCACTGGGACGGTTAATCAGCTTCGATTTGCCGACCGAAACGCAGGTAGCGTGGCAAGTTCTGTCGGCGGTGTCCGATCCGGCCACGATCAGCCCGACAGTCGCAGCCATCGGCCGCTGGTTCTGATCAGCGAACGCACCCGGTCTTTGGGCCGGGTGCCTATTTGGCCCGCAGGTCGTCGGCCGATTGATCAAGGAACCAGTCATAGGTCTCGCGGATACCATCTTCGAGGCCTATGCGTGCCTTCCAGCCCATCTTGGCCAACCGGGAAACGTCCATCAGCTTGCGCATCGTACCATCTGGCTTGGTGGTGTCCTGCGTGATCCGGCCGGTATATCCGGTGATTTTGGCTATCAGTGAGGCCAGCTCGGCAATTGAAACGTCCTGCCCGCAGCCCACGTTTATGTGGCTCAGCATGGGTTGCGTATTCGCCTGATACACGTCCTGCGGCAAATCCATTACGAACAGCGATGCCTCGGCCATGTCATCGACATGCAGGAACTCACGCCGCGGCTTGCCAGTTCCCCAGATCACCACCTCGTCCAGCCCGTCGCGTTTGGCTTCGTGGAAGCGGCGGATCAGTGCTGGCAGAACATGGCTGTTGTCAGGGTGGAAATTGTCGCCCGGCCCATACAGGTTGGTCGGCATGACCGACCGGTAGTCGACCCCGTGCTGGCGGTTGTAGCTTTCGCACAGCTTGATTCCGGCGATCTTGGCGACCGCATAGGGTTCGTTCGTCGGCTCCAAAACACCCGTCAGCAACGCGTCTTCGCGCATCGGCTGCGCTGCTTCACGCGGGTAGATGCAGGAACTGCCCAGCTGCAAAAGACGCCGTACGCCGGCCGCAAAAGCCTGATGGATCACGTTGCACTCGATCATCAGATTTTCGTAAATGAAATCTGCAGGATACGTGTTGTTGGCGTGAATCCCCCCCACCTTGGCAGCGGCCAGGATCACGACGTCTGGCCGCTCGGCCTGCATGAAGGCGCGGACGGCCGCCTGATCGGTCAGATCCAATTCGGAATGGGTTCGGGTCACCAGTTCAAGCGCCTCACCATCAGCCTGGCGCGCCTTGAGCTGACGCAGGATTGCTCCACCCACCATGCCACGATGTCCGGCGATGTAGATCTTGCGCATTTCTGCCTCCTCAGCCGTTTTCCAGGCTGACCGGCAATTCGAACCCGTGCTCTTTCAACAAGGCGTGTCGCTTGGCGGTTTTGAGGTCTTCCAGAACCATCTCTGCGCACATTTCCTGCACGGTCAGCTCCGGCTCCCAACCCAATTTGGCCTTGGCGTTCGACGGGTCACCCAGCAGAGTGTCCACCTCGGCGGGTCGGAAATACTGCGGGTCGATCCGCATGATCACGTCGCCGGGTTTCAGCGCTGGGGCGTTGTCGCCTTCAATCGCCGTCACCGTTGCGACCTCGTTCACACCGCTGCCCGAAAACTCCAAGGTAAGCCCAAGCTCGGCCGACGACCATTCGATGAATTGGCGCACGGAATACTGCTTGCCGGTGGCAATAACAAAATCCTCGGGCTTGTCCTGCTGCAGCATCATCCACTGCATCCGCACGTAGTCCTTGGCATGGCCCCAATCGCGCAGACTGTCGATATTCCCCATGTAAAGGCACTTCTCCAAGCCCTGGGCGATGTTGGCCAGACCACGCGTGATCTTGCGGGTGACAAAGGTTTCGCCGCGGCGCGGGCTTTCGTGATTGAACAGGATTCCGTTGCAGGCATACATCCCGTACGCCTCGCGGTAATTGACCGTGATCCAATACGAATACAGCTTGGCCACCGCGTAGGGCGAGCGGGGATAGAACGGAGTCGTTTCGCGCTGCGGAGTTTCCTGGACCAGCCCGTAGAGTTCCGACGTGGACGCCTGATAGAACCGGGTCTTGTTTTCAAGTCCCAGGAACCGGATCGCCTCAAGCAGGCGCAGGGTGCCGATGGCATCGACATCCGCGGTATATTCCGGCGACTCGAAGCTGACGGCCACGTGAGATTGGGCGCCCAGATTGTAGACTTCGTCGGGCTGAACCTCCTGAATGATGCGGGTCAGGTTCGAGGTATCGCTCAGATCGCCGTAATGCAGCCGCAGCTTCGGATCAGGCTCGTGGGGGTCCTGATAGATGTGGTCGATCCGCTGGGTGTTGAACGAGGATGCCCGACGCTTGATCCCGTGAACCTCATAGCCCTTTGCCAACAGAAATTCGGCCAGGTAAGACCCGTCCTGTCCGGTAATTCCGGTGATCAGCGCTTTTTTGGTCATCAGTTTGTTCCACCAGTTTCATGGACGCCCATTTGTCGCCCCAAAAACAGCAAGATGTCATGGAATGCAACCCGAGGCCACTGTCAGGCATTGAAACCGGCGGAAGTTTCTCCGAATGTGTGGCCGCCCGAGGTGGCATTGGTAACAAGGGAATTTGAATAATGCGTATTGCGATGATCGGCACCGGATATGTGGGTCTGGTGTCGGGTGTGTGCTTCTCGGATTTCGGTCATGACGTCATTTGCGTCGACAAGGCCGAAGCTAAGATCCAGATGCTGCAGGACGGAAAAGTTCCAATCTACGAACCGGGGCTGGATGTTCTGATGGCCAAGAACGTGGCCGCCGGCCGGCTGAGCTTTACCACCGATCTGGCGAATGCGGTGAAGGGCGCGGATGCCGTCTTTATCGCCGTCGGGACACCAACCCGCCGCGGCGACGGCCATGCGGATCTGACCTATGTGATGGCAGCGGCCGAGGAAATCGCCCATGCCATGGATGGCTACACCGTGGTGGTGACAAAATCCACGGTTCCGGTCGGGACCAACCGCAAGGTTCAGGAAGTTGTCGCGGCGGCAAACCCCAAGGCAGACTTTGATGTCGCCTCGAACCCGGAATTCCTGCGCGAAGGCGCTGCGATCGACGATTTCATGCGTCCGGACCGCGTCGTTGTAGGGGTCGAGAACGACCGCGCCGCCGAGGTGATGGCCGAAATCTACCGCCCACTTTACCTGCGCGATTTTCCGATCCTGACGACGGATCTGGAAAGCGCCGAAATGATCAAATATGCGGCAAATGCCTTTCTCGCCACCAAGATCACATTCATCAACGAAATCGCTGGCCTGTGCGAGCGGGTCGGTGGCGACGTCAAGGAAGTGGCGCGCGGCATCGGCTTGGATGGGCGCATCGGAAACAAGTTCCTGCATGCCGGCCCCGGTTACGGCGGATCATGCTTTCCCAAGGACACCGCGGCGCTTGCGCGGATCGGACAGGAACATGCCTTTCCAATGCAGATCACCGAAACCGTCATGCGCGTGAATGACGAGGTCAAAAAACGCATGATCGAAAAGATCCGCGAAGCTTGCGACGACAGTTTCAACGGCAAGACCGTGGCGGTTCTTGGGGTGACTTTCAAACCCAACACCGACGACATGCGCGACGCTCCATCACTGACCATCGTGCCCGCCCTGATCGGTGGCGGCGCCAAAGTTCGCGTGGTCGACCCTCAGGGCCGATCCGAGGGTGAGGCTCTGCTGCCGGGTGTAGAGTGGGTCGAAGACCCGTATGCCGCTGCCAAGGACGCGGACGCAGTGGTGCTGTTGACCGAATGGAACGAGTTCCGCGCGCTGAACCTGACGCAGATGGCCGCTGAGATGAAATCTCCACGCATGGTCGACCTGCGGAACATCTATTCACGCGACAAGGTCAAGAAATCTGGTTTCGAAACCTATGTCGGGGTTGGGCGCTAGGCGTCCAATCCCCTGGCCTTTGGGTTTCGAACCCGGCTCAATCATAGAGCGGAACGGTGGCCTTGGCCCCAGCTGCCAGCGCCTTGCCCAGATCGCGGCGCACCTGTTCGTACAGGACAAGCGACTCGTCGGAAAACAGGGTGGCGGGCGGATCGACATGGATGAAGTTTCCCTGCCGGTCCTCTCCGCGCGCGACCATCGCGTAGTCGCGGTCCGCCACCAACTGCTTCGCATTCGGGCTGATATAGCGGATGGCCATCCCGATACGCCGATCGTCCGACCGGTTCGGACCCGAGCCATGAATGGTCAGCCCGTGGTGCAGTGACATCTGCCCGGGCGCCAGTTCGATATGGGTTTTGTCTTCCTCGGCCACTTCGACCGCAATCTCCTGCCCGCGCGACAGCAGGTTGGTCTCGGAATAGGTATCATTGTGCGGAAGTATTGGGTTCTTGTGGCTGCCCCGGACAAAATCCATGCAGCCGCTTTCCACGGTTGCCGGCGACAGTGCCAGCCAGGCCGTAACCTGATCCGGGGTCTCGCCCATCCCCCAATAGGTCAGGTCCTGATGCATGCCAACTGTCTGGACGGTGCGCGGTTCTTTGATGAAAAACTCGGCCGACCAGATCATGATGTCCGGACCCAAGACGCCTTCGACGGCATCCAGTATACGCGGATCCATGGCCAGTCGCGCCGCCAGAGGCATGACGAGGTGTGAGTTCACGCGCTTGTAGGTATTCAGCGGCAGAGGCAGATCGGCGGCCATCCAGTCGCGTTCAATCTGCTCGAGTTCCGAGCGCACCTGCGCGGCCTCGTCAGCAGACAGAATATCCAGCGGAAACAGGAAGCCGTCTTCCCAGTATTGCGCTGCTTGCGATGGGGTCAGTTTGTGCCGGGCCAGGTCTTGGATGTCGGGCATGGGTGCACCTTTTCGGATCGGTTCACGCACAGCCTAGCCGAACCGGTCTTGCGACGAGAACGCAAAGCCTTGCCTGTCAGGACAAGTTCAGCTTAGCCTGATTGCCATGTCGACCCGCATCCCCTCTCTCAACTGGCTGCGCGTTTTCGAGGCCGCGGCCCGCACCGAAAGCTTTGCCCGTGCTGCCGCCCAGCTAAACATGTCGGCCGCCGCTGTCAGCCAACAGGTCAAGGCGCTGGAAACTCGTCTGGGCACGCCGCTGTTTCATCGCCATGCCCATGCCGTCACTTTGACCGAGGCCGGGCGGGCGTACCTGCCGGTCGTGCAGCAATCGCTGGTGATGCTGGACTCAGCCACTACCGGCCTGTTCGGCCAGACCCGGGACCAACGGCTGTATGTCCAATCCGTGTTGTTGTTCGCGCAAGGGGTGCTTGCGGCGGGCCTGACCCAGTTCCAAAAATCCCATCCTCAGATCAACCTGTCCCTGACGACCGGGAACCGGATGGCCGACTTCGCCAATCGTTTTACCGACCTGCAGATCGTGTTCGGCAACCCGACGCTGTTCGGGGCTGAAGGTGACATGCTGTTGACCGAGACCCTTTTTCCCGTGGCGCCACCGGACATTGCCGACCAGATCAGCACTCCGCTGGATCTGGCCCGGTTTCCGCTGATCGAGGTTTCGACCCACAGGGCCAGTTGGCCGCACGTGTTCGAAGCCCTGCGGCTGCCGACCGGGCAGGCTAAGTATTTCTTCGCGGACAATTCAGTGATGGCGGCCGAGCTATCCGCGCAAGGGGTCGGGATCGCCCTGGCCCGCGCGCCCGCGTCTGACCGGATCATGCGGATCTCGGGCCTGGTGCCGTGTCTGCCCGAGGTGGCCGTGCCGGGACGGGATGCCTACCACCTGATCTACCCATCACGGGCCACATTGCGGCCACCCGCGCGCGCGTTCCGTGAATGGTTGTTGGACTACAGCGCGGCAGCCCAAACCCGATAACGGCCCTGCCCGGTCACTTCGCGGATCAACCCACGTTCGGTGAACTTGTCGAGATTGCGCTGCACGGCTGCACGCGATGCCTGCGTCAACTCCTCGGCCAATGGCGCAGATACCATGGGCCATGCGGTCAGCACATCGATCAGGACCGGCGGCGTCCGCCCGCTGAGACCCTTGGTGGCCTCGCGTGCCCGGGCCTCCCACGCGCTGACGCGATCCAGATGCAGCAGCGCGGCCAAGGCCGCCTGCCCTGCCCCACGAACCCAAGCGTTGAGTTTTTCCTCTGGTGTGCCGATGCCGCGCAGCGCCCCGGGGCCCGACAGTGCCAGCGGCATGAACAGTGCCCCGCCCCGACCCATCGTGGCCGCATGCCGCGCAGCGATCACCGCTGCTTCGGTATCCTGTCCCATTCCTTGCGACAGCGCGCGCCACGCGTGAAAGGCAATGGCCGACTGCGTGACAGGGTGCAGGGCTTGTGCGCTATCCATCACTTCGGCCAAGTCCGCGACCGCCTCTGGGACTTCGTCTATCCCCTGAGCCATCCGGTCCAGAAAGGCGGCCAGTCCCGATTGCCAGCCGCCGTCCGACGGCCCTGCGCCCGAAGTCAGTCGCCGAACCGCCCAACCCGCCCGAAACAATGCTTGCACATCGTCCCCGGTGGCTCCGATACGCAATCCGGTCCACAGGGCAAGCCGATCAACACTGATCCGGTCACCGGTCCACCACCCCAGGTCGGATACGTCCATCAGGGCCAGCCGGTGGGTCCATCCCTTTGGACCACTGCGCAACCGCTCGTCCAAGGACCCGAAGGTCAAGGTCAGATCCGCCAAGCCCTGCGCCACTTCTGCCTGAGCTGCGCGCCAGTCCCGCGGGTCGAACAAAGCGCCCCGATCGGCACGCGGACCCGGCGGCAACATGTCCTCGGGCGCCGCTGCATCTTCGGGCGGCAGAAACCAAAGCTCTTCGTCGTCCGGCGGATCGACGTCATAGATACTGCGCGGCCCGTCCAGGACATCGTCCTCGTCCGGGCCCGGGTTCGTGGCCTTGGTCGTCATACCATGCATTGTTCGGCCAATCGCACCGGTTCACAAGAGGTTTCGCGCAAGGCGGCTCAGCCGGCGAATGTCTGGGCCAGGTAATCCAGCTGCACGGTCAAATCGTTGTCCGGCCGGTTCCCCAACAGCATGTATCCGTATCCGTCGCGCGCCCACCGGGCCGTTGCAAGCCCGCTCAGGACTTCCTGCTTCAACTCTGAATTCGGCGCGCCATCGCCCTGGCGGATCACGCACAGCGCAAAGGGATTGCCATCAGCGTCGGCAAAAACGATCTGAACCAATGGTTTGCCCTTGAAGGACAAAACCTGCGCGGCCTTCAGTTCCAGCCCCGGCAAACCTTCAAGCGAATCCCGGTTCAGCGGGCGGCCCAGTTTCTCTTCGGCCAATGAGATCTGGGCGTCGACTAGCGCCGGCGGGTATTCCAGCGTTGCAATCGAATCCGCCGTGTAAAGCGACTGGTATAAGGCCGCCTGTTCTGCCCATCCCATCGGCTGTGAGCGGGTCAGCCAAATGGTCAGAGATACGGCCAACACGGCCGCGGCAGCCGCGACGCCCAAC
>NZ_JBXWSK010000096.1:0-11954 GCF_059613385.1 Ruegeria sp. BHSA162 | reverse complement strand
CTTTTCGATCCGGCAGCTGTCCATCATGTGCATGCCGCACAGCTTCAGGCCCATGTCCTGCCCAGCCTCGTGCAGCGTTTCGAAAACGTGGCCGGCCATATCCGACGACACGTAGACCTCCCACCCAAGTTCGCCCACATAGGTCACGCGGTGAACGCGTGCCAGGCCCATTCCGATCTCGATTTCCTGCGCGGTGCCGAATGGGTTTGCCGTGTTCGAGAAGTCTTTGGGCGAAACTTTTTCAAGCAAGGTCCGCGCGTTGGGGCCCATCACCGCCAGAACGCCTTCGCCGGCCGTGACATCGGTGATGACCACATTGAAATTGCCCGAATGACGCATCATCCACGTCTGGTCGGCCAGTCGCGTCGCCGCCGGGGTCACGACCAGATAGGCGGTCTCGGAAAGGCGGGTCACGGTCACGTCTGCCTCGATCCCGCCATGCCGGTTCAAGAATTGGGTGTAGACGATTTTGCCGTTTGGAACCGCGTAGTCGCCGCCACCGATATAGTTCATGAAAGCCTGGGCATCGGGGCCTTCGACCCGAATTTTTCCGAACGAGGACATGTCATACATGCCCACGTTCTCGCGCACTGCGCGGTGTTCGGCGGCCGAGTTCTCGAACCAGTTCTGGCGCTTCCAGCTGTAGCGGTATTCGCGTTCCTGCCCCTCATTGGCAAACCAGTTCGCGCGCTCCCAGCCGGCCAGCTCGCCAAAGACGGCCCCGTTTTCTTTCAGGTGGTGGTGGAACGGCGTCCGGCGCACGCCGCGCGCCGTGGCCTTTTGCCGATAGGGGTAGTGGTCGGCATAGAGCAGGCCCAGCGTTTCCTTGGACCGCTCGAATAGATACTGCTTGTTGCCCTGGAATGGCTGCATCCGGCTGATGTCCACGTCGCCCAGGTCAAAGGGTTTTTCACCCGAGTCCATCCATTCCGCCAGCGCCATTCCCGCGCCGCCCGCAGACTGGATCCCGATCGAGTTGAACCCAGCGGCGACCCAGACATTGTCCATCTCGGGCGCAAGGCCAAGGTGATAGGCGTCGTCGGGAGTGAAGGATTCCGGCCCGTTGAAGAAGGTATGGATGCCCGCCTCGGCCAGCATCGGCATGCGGTTGCAGGCGGCCTCGAGGATCGGTTCGAAATGGTCGAAATCCTCGGGCAGTTGGTCGAACTCGAAACTGTCGGGGATGCCGTCCATCGCCCAGGGCTTGGCGTTGGGCTCGAAGGCGCCCAGCAGGATTTTCCCGGCGTCCTCCTTGTAATAGGCGCATTCGTCCGGCACCCGCAGAACCGGAAGCTGGGTCAGGCCGTCGATGCCCTCTGTCACGATGTAGAAATGCTCGCAGGCATGCAGCGGAACGTTCACGCCCGCCATGCGCCCCACCTGATGCCCCCACATGCCGGCGCAGTTGACCACCATGTCACACTCGATATGGCCCGAGGCGCTGCCATCATCCGCCACCCAGTCGACGCCGGTAACTTTGCGGCCCTGCTTTGCGATCTCGGTGACCTTGACCCGTTCCTTGACGACGGCGCCGCGCTGACGGGCACCCTTGGCCAGCGCCAGCGCGATATTGGCCGGGTCGCCCTGGCCGTCCAGCGGCAGATAGACGGCGCCCTTGACCCCATCCAGATTCAGATGCGGATAAAGCTCGGCCACCCGCTCGTTCGAGATCTCCTCGACCTCGACCCCGAAGGCGCGGGCCATGGCGGCCTGGCGGTAGATCTCTTCCTTGCGCTCATCCGCCAGCGCCACGGTGATCGAGCCGCAGCGTTTGAAGCCGGTGGCGACGCCGGTTTCCTCCTCGAGCGCGCCATAGAGTTCCTGGCTGTATTTCGCCAATTTGGTCATGTTCGCGGTGGCGCGCAGTTGGGCGATCAGGCCAGCCGCGTGCCAGGTCGTGCCGCTGGTCAGCTGCTTGCGCTCCAGCAGAACAACGTCGCTCCAGCCCTTCTTGGTCAGGTGATAGGCCACCGAACATCCGATCACACCGCCACCGATGATCACCACGCGGGCCTTGCTGGGAAGATCAACCATTCCGAAGTCTCCAATCTCGAGTCGGCATAAGAATGCCACGAACAGGCGACAAAAAATGCAGCAAAAACGTCAACTGCGGCACAAAAATCACCGCAGCGCCGATTGGCGTTTCTGGCGGCGCAGAGCGAATGGCGTGATCCCGAAAAAGCTTTTGTAGACGGATGAGAACCCGTTGGGAAAGCCGCAGGCGAGGCCGATTTCACGCACGCTCATAGTGGTATTCAAAAGCAGGTTGTTGGCCTTGGCCAACCGCATCTCCCGGTAGAACCCATTCGGTGTGGTGCCGAAGAATGTCTTGAATTTGCGCTCCAGCGAGCGGTTCGACATTCCAAGCTCTTCGACCAGTTGATTGATGGGTAACGGATCTTCGATATTGGCCTGCATCAACTTGATGCACTGATCCAGCCGGGCGTCCCCGGTCGTTGTCGTCTTGGCGCCCGAAAACGGCTGCAACGACGAAAAGTCGCGGATTTGTTCGTGCAGCATGATGTCAGCCACCGTCATCTTGGCCGGCCCCGAGATGTGACGCCCGATCACCGCCAAAGCAATATCGGCCGTGGCCCCCATTCCCGCGCAGGTCACGACCGGGCCCTGCTCGGTCGCGATCGAAAGCTTAGCCTCGAACCGGGCACCGCGTTCGCGGAAGATCGACGCGTTTTCCCAATGTGTTGCCATGTCGGGCGTTCCGTGTTCGTCGATGTATCGGCTGGCGGCCTCGGCCAGCAAAAAGACCTGCGCACCGCGATAGGTATAGTCGGACACAACCCGGCCCAGCGACAGCTCGGGCTGGTCCGGGTCGGTGTTGCCGATCACGAACAGATAGTCGGCGTCCGGTTGGCGCGTAACGGGCTGGGTCGGAATGCTGGCGCCGCTGCTGCTGACGATGGTCCCTCCCTTGAGCGACCGATAGGCATAAGTGAACGGCGGGTGCGGGCAAACCCGATTGGCGAGACGCAGCACATCCACCACCGACGCCAGTTCCAGCAGAACGAAGCCCGGCGCGGTGATGATGTCAAAATGCCACTGCGCCTTGACGCCTTCGGGTTTTCCAGGGTCCGGTTTCTCCGCCATACCCGCCACTCACACGATCCTGTGCCCGGCCGAGCACAGGGCGTTGGCCAAAGCTTCGATGTGCTCAGGGCCCACTTCGCAGCATCCACCGATGATCGTGGCCCCTTGGTCAACCCAACTCATCGCATGTACGGCATAGGCCGACGGGTCCAGATCGTGGCGCGCCTCCAGCGCGTCGACTGTCGGAGCGTCTTTCAGGAAGCCGTCGGAAATCCGGGTGAAACCATTCGCGTAGGCACCGTAGGGCTTTTCAAGTTCCGCAAGGATCTCCAGCGCCGCAGGCACCGCCTCGGGTCGGGTGCAATTGATCAGAACCGCCTGGGGATCGAAGCGTTCGACCAGTGGCGCGATCGCGCCCAGCGGTTCGCCCGACCTCAGCCGCGTACCGTCCTCGTCCATGACCGACAGGGCCAGCCAGACCGGCTTGCCACAGCCTTCAGTTCCACGCAGCGCGCCTTCGGCCTCGGTCACGGACGAGACGGTTTCGATCAGAAACAGATCCACCCGGTTCTCCATCAATCGCACCAGTTCCGCGAATTTCTGCGCGGCCTCGTCGGGATCGGGGTTCAGATCGGGGCGATAGGTGGCCAGCAAGGGGCCCAGCGCACCGGCGATACGCCCCGCCCGCCCATCGCGCGCCAGTTCGGCCTGTGTCAGAGCCGCATCAATAAGTTGCTCCAGCTGGTCCTCGATCCCCGCTCGTACGAGGCGAGAACGGTGCACGGCGTAGGTGTTTGTCGTCGCGACGGTTGCCCCGCAGTCAAAATAATCCCGATGGATGTCTCCGACCAACCCCGGCTCGTCGATCATTACGCGGGTTGACCACAAGGCGGTTGGCTGTTCGCCACGACGTTTGACCAGCTCTTGACCGATCGAACCATCCAACAGCGTGATGTCTGCCATCTCGGTGCCTCCTTACGGTATGAGAACCAGCTTTCCGGGCAGGGTCTTTGATTGAAAGTCCGTCTGCGCCTGCACGATCTCGCGCAGCGGGTAAGTCTTGGAAATCAACGGCTTGATCCGACCCGCGTTCATCAACTCGACCAGTCGGCCAAAAACTTCGAAGGCTTGGTGAGTGCAGCCGTGGATCGTGATGTCGCGCAGGTAGATTTCGCGCAGATCAGCCTGCACGATCGGGCCGGCGATGGCCCCGGACACGGCATATTGGCCGCCCGGCTTCAGTGCTAGGATCAGGCCGGAAAAGGCCGGGCCGCCGACCACGTCGATCACCACGTCAAAGCTGTCCTGAGGCAGCGGCGCGTCGCGCTCGAACGTACCAGCCGCACCCTGCGCCCGTACCACTTCGGCCTTGGCGGCACTGGTCACCCCCCACACGGTTGCTCCCCGCAAGGCTGCCAATTGCACGGCCGCCAGCCCGACGCCGCCCGAGGCGCCGGTGATCAGCACCTTGTGCCCGGCAGTCACGCCCGCGCGGGTCAACAGGTTCTCGGCCGTGCCAAACGCACAGGGGATGGCGGCGATTTCCACGTCCGACAACGGTGAGGCGGTCACGTCGTAGAGGTCATCCGCCTCGAGCAGGCAGTATTGCGCAAAAGCCCCGTCGATCTCGGACCCAAGCGCGATGAAGCCTGTCGGGTTACCCGGGCGCGGGCGCGGCAGGTTGATCGGGCAGGTCACGCGTTGCCCCGGTTTGAAGCCGGCACCCGGCCCGATCTGCTCGACTATGCCGCAAAGATCTCCGCCTTGAATGCGGGGAAAGGACAGCGCGCCGCCCCACCCGCCGGCTTCGACCTCTTGGTCAACCGCGTCCGTCGCGCCGGTGACGTCCGAGGAATACCATCCGATCCGCGTGTTGATGTCGGTGTTGTTGACGCCTGCCGCGACCACGCGGACCAGAACCTGCCCGGGCCCGGGTACTGGAACCGGAATATCCTCGCGCCATTCCAGAACTTCTGGACCACCGTGACCCGTCAGAAAGACACCGCACATCGTCTTTGGAGCATTCATTTCGCTGGCTTCTCAGGTCTGGTCGTCGGGATGGGGTGGAACCGGCCCCATCGGCACGATGTCGTAGCGGGCATTCAGATCGGCCATCTTGGCCTCGTCCTCAAAATCTGCCTGGGTCATGGTTGCCAGTTCCGCAAGGAAACCGTCAAACCCGGAGGGTTGAAATATCATGAGCATCCGTGCCGGTTTGTTGTCGGCCACCCGGCAGGCATGCGGCACACCCGGCGGAACATGCATGGTGGTGCCCGGCGTGCACAGGTGCCAATCTCCGTCGACGTAGAAGTCCACGGCGCCCTCGAGAAAATAGAAAGTCTCGGCGTGGCTGTCGTGGCGATGAAGGCCAAGCGCGAAGCTGGCCTTCAAGTTGTCTTCCATCAAGGTGTACGCCCCGCCCGTGTCCTGACCAGAAACCTTCACGAAGGTATGGTCATTCTCCCAGTCATAGTTGGGACCCTCACCGGGTCCCTGCTTGGAATATCGCGGGCGCATGTGGGCCTCCTTGTGTCAGGCGCGCAGCCGCTCGTTTGCGGGATCCCACAGCGGCTGATCCTCCTGTACCACGGCGCGACACTTTTCGCCGTAGATTTCCACCTCGAGCTCGGTGCCCGGGTTGGCCAGATCGGCCTTGATCATGCCCAGCGCGACGGACTTGCCGACACGATAGCCCCAGGCGCCCGATGTGGTCTCGCCCACGATCTGATCGCCCTGCCAGATGCAGGACATGTAAGGCGCATCGCAGTCACCGGCCTCGACGACCAGAGTAACGAAAGACTTCTTCACTCCACGCTGCTTTTCCGCCAGCAACGCGGCCTTGCCGGGGAAATCCTGCGGCTTGTCGAACTTGGCGAAGCGCTCCAGCCCGCCTTCCAGCAGCGAGTAGTCGGTGCTGAGGTCGCCCTTCCACGCGCGGTATCCCTTTTCGATGCGCAGGCTGTTCAGCGCATACATGCCGAACGGCTTGGCCCCGGCGGCAAGGATCGCGTCATAGATCGCGGGCATGTGCTCGTTGAGCGCATGCACCTCCCAACCCAGTTCACCGGCAAAGGACACGCGGATCAGATGGGCGGGCTGTCCGGCCACGGTGGCGGCCTGATGGGTCAGCCAGCCCAGCGAGAGGTCGGCATCGGTCAGGCCCGACAGGATCTCACGCGATTTCGGACCGGTCACGATCAGCGTGTCGCGGGTGGTGGTCACGTCCTCGACCGTGACGCCCGCGGGCATTGCGTTCATCAGGATGTCGCGGTCGTGCCATTGCGCGGTGGCGGCGGTGATCATCACGAACTCATCCTCGCCCAGGCGCATGCAGGACATCTCGGTCAGGATGCGGCCGCGATTGTCGGCGATGTAGACGAGGTTGATCCGCCCCACCTTGGGCAGGCCGCCGGTGACCAGCCCGCGCAGCGCCTCGGCCGCGCCTTCGCCCTTGACGACGAAGCGCGAGAAACCCGGCAGGTCGAGCACGCCGCAATGGTCGCGCACGGCCTCGCATTCTTCCTTGATCCGCTGCTCCCACGGGCCTGAGCGGCCCCAAGTGTGGGTGCTTTCCTCGGAGGTGTCATCGCCCGGCTGCGCGAACCAGTTGGCGCGCTCCCAGCCGTTGTAGGCCCCCATGACGCCGCCCAGTTCGTTGACCTTGGCATGCACGGGCGACAGCTTCTTGTCGCGCGCGGCGGGCCATTCGTGATGGGGGAAGTGCATGGCGTATTCGTTGCCGTAGACCTCCATGCCCTTCTGGTTGCAGTAGTCCTGATCGGTGTAATCGGTGTAGCGTCGCGGATCGACGGCCCACATGTCCCATTCGGTGGCGCCATCCACGATCCATTCGGCCAGCACTTTGCCTGCACCGCCGCCTTGGGCGATGCCGAAGGTGAAGGTATGCGCCTCGAAGGCGTTCTTGACGCCGGGCATCGGCCCGATCAGCGGCAGGCCGTCGGGCGCATAGGGGATCGGCCCGTTGATCACGCGGCCCACGCCCGAGTTCGCCATCAGCGGCACCCGCTCCATCGCGTCAGTGACGATGTCCTCGATCCGGTCCAGATCGTCGTTCCACAGCTGGAAGCTGAAATCCTCAGGCATCGGGTCGTCCTCGGTCATCCAGTGGCCCTTGCAATTGGGCTCGTATGGGCCAAGGTTGAAGCCGTGCTTTTCCTGTCGCAGGTAGTAGGAGATATCCACGTCGCGCAGCAGCGGCAGCTTGCCACCGTTTTCCTTGGACCAGGCTTCGACCTCGGGGATCTCGTCGGTCAGCAGGTACTGGTGGCTCATGACCATCGCGGGCACGGTGCGGCCGCCAAAGGGTTTGAACCATTCGCCCACGCGCTGCGCGTAGTAGCCGGCCGCGTTGACGACATAGTCGCAGTCGATGTCGCCTTTTTCGGTGTGGACGGTCCAGGTGCCGTCGTCATGCTGGGTCACGCCGGTGGCCGGGCAGAACCGGATTATCTTCTGCCCCATGTCGCGTGCGCCCTTGGCCAGCGCCTGGGTCAGCTGCGCAGGGTCGATGTCCCCATCGGTCGGGTCATACAGAACGCCCTCAAGATCATGAGTTTCCAGGAACGGATAGCGTTCCTTGGCCTGCTCCGGCGTCCACATTTCCATCGGGATTCCCTGGTAGCGGCCCATAGACATGGCCCGCTGGAACTCCTGCATCCGCTCTTTGCTGTGCGCCAGACGGATCGATCCCGACACGTGGTAGTTCATCGGGTAGTCGACCTCTTCGCCAAGACGTGAATACAGCTCGGTCGAATAGCGCTGCATGTTCATGATCGCCCACGAGGTCGAGAATGTCGGCACGTTGCCCGCCGCGTGCCAGGTCGACCCTGCGGTCAGCTCGTTCTTTTCCAGCAGAACGCAGTCGGTCCAGCCCTTTTTGGCCAAATGGTACAGCGAGGACGCCCCTACGACGCCGCCACCGATGATGACCACGCGGGCCTTGGTCGGAAAATCGCTCATGTTTCTAGATCCCTGTCATTGTGCCCTTTGGGGCAGTTCATCCGTGATGTCGTAGTAGTCGCCCTGGTCCGCCACGAAGATGTGGCGGGCCAGTTTCAACTGAGTGGGCTGGTCCAGAGCCCCCATCGAAACCGAAATCGTGTCTTCGTCCTTGTGCTGCCAGAACAGAAAGCTTCCGCATGCCTTGCAGAAACCACGCCGGGCCGTGTCCGAAGCCTGAAACCATCCCAGTGTATCGCTGCTGTTCAGGGTCAGGTTGTCCTGGTGGGTCGCGGTCGAGGCCCAATAATGCCCAGACTGCCGACGGCATTGCCCGCAGTGGCAGGCCGAGGGCGGTGACAGCTCTCCGTTGATCGTGAAGGCCACCGAACCGCAAAGGCACGATCCTTTTTGCATGGCTCTATCCCTTTCCTGCAGGTGTCGCGCTGGTTCCCAGCAGGACGCCATAAATGATGAAACAGGTGGCCATGACGCGGCGCACCCAGACGTTGAACACGGCGCCCAGTGCCGCCCGCCCCATCACCGCACCCAACAGTGTGAACCCGGTGTAGCTGAGCGTCGTGATGATCAGCGCCGTCGGCATGATGATCGCCATTTGCTGCCAGATCGGCACATCAGGCTGCACGAACTGGGAAAACGCGGCCAGGTAACCTGCGACGCTCTTTGGATTGATCGTGGCGACAGCCAAGGCATGGAGGTAGACATGGCGGGCCGGGCGCTGGCTGGCCGGCGCGGGACGCGCGGCGTTCATCCACCCCCGGAGTCCCATCCAGATCAGGAACCCCGCCCCGATCAGCTTGGCCACGAAAAACCCGGTTGGCGAGGCCGCGATCAGGGCTGTCACCCCCAGAGCCGACAGGATCAGAAAAGCGCTGGCCTGGGTCAGGATCGCCAGAACCCCAAGCATCGCCTTGGGAAATGGCAGGCTCATCCCGTTCGAGATGCAATTCACCGCATTCGGACCCGGCGTGGTCACGAACACCACCCAGAACAACGCGAATATGGTCCAGGCCTCAAAGCTCATTAGTACACCGGCGGAGCGATCACCCAGACGGCCACGGCGGGTTCGTCGTAAGGGTTCGCCCATTGATAGGGTTCGTGCTTGATCCGAAAGCTGTCCCCGACGCCGACGGTGAAATTTCGGCCTCCGATCGTAAGGTCGAGACGGCCCGAGATCATGTATCCAACCTCCTGCGTCGGACGGTTGGCCGGGGTCTGCATCCGGGAGTGGGGCTCAAAGGTGGAATGCACCATCTCGAAATCATCGGTCAGGTCAGGCGACAGCAATTCCTCGATCAGCCCTTCCTCGCCCGACCCCATCGGCCGGCGCGAACCGGCGCGCACCACATAGCCCTGTTCCTCGGCCAGAACGCCGGTATGGGCGAACAGCATCGACATCGGCACACCCAGGCATTCCGCGATCAGGCGCAGATCCGAGATCGACGGAGCAGACAAATCGCGCTCGACCTGGCTGAGCCAGCCCACCGACCGGTCCAACCGCGAAGCGATATCGGTCAGCGTCAACCCGCGCGCCTTGCGCAGCGCGCGAATGTCCGCCCCCAGCGTCGCAGCGATATGGGCCTGGTCGTTCACGCTACCACCCCCGATTCATGAAATTTACGTCACATTTTTCACGATGTCCCGAATCGGTGAAAATTCCAAGAGATTTTTCACTACCGATCCTGATCCTTCCACGCTATGGCTGCGGAATGTGGATCGTCATTCTGTATTTCTGGGCCATCAACGCGTTGACTTTGCTGGTGTTCGGCTGGGACAAGCTGCGGGCGATCCGACGCAGGCGGCGTGTCCCGGAGAAGTGGCTTTTGCGACTGGCGCTGTTGGGCGGCAGCCCCGCAGCTTTGTTGGGTCGCTGGATATTCGGGCACAAGACCCGGAAAAAGCGGCTGACGACTGTGCTGTATGCCATTACGGCTCTGCAGGCGGGCGCGATCTACCTGTTCCTCACCTACAGTTCTGTTTGAAACTGGCATTTGGCAGTGCGATCGGGCAATGGTTGCACATGATTGACAGAACTTCGTCCCAGGCGCTGGCCATCGGGTCAGTGGCGGTGTCCCTGCTGGTGCTGCTGCTCAAGGTCCTGGCATGGCATTTGACCGGGTCGGTCGCTCTGTATTCCGACGCAATGGAGTCTTTGGTCAACGTGGTCGGCGCGCTGCTGGCGTGGTTTGCCATTCGGATGGCAGAGCGTCCTGCCGACAGCAATCACCCTTTCGGACATCACAAGGCCGAGAACTTCTCGGCCATCGCCGAGGGGACCCTGATCGTTCTCGCCGCAATCCTGATCATTCAGGAAGCCTGGGGCGCCTTGTTCGCGCCTCACCTGGACCAGCTCGGACCGATCGGACTGGCCGTGAACGCAGCGGCCATGGTCCTGAACCTGGTCTGGGCCCGCGTCTTGATCTCGGCGGGTCAGAAACGGCGCTCGCCGGCCATGACCGCCAATGGGCGCCACCTGATGACCGACGTCTGGACCTCGGCCGGGGTCTTGTTGGGACTGATCCTGGTATTGCTCACAGGCTGGGCCGTTCTTGACCCGTTGCTGGCCATTCTGGTGGCCGCGAATATTCTGCGCGAAGGTTGGAAGGTCATTTTCCATTCGGCCGGAGATCTGATGGATTCAGCTGCCCACACCGAGGACACGGACATCATCGAGGCCGCCGTTCGGAACTCGTCTCAGGGAGCCTTGCAGATCCACGATCTGCGCACCCGTCGGGCCGGCAAAGCCGTGTTCATCGAATTTCACCTGGTCGTCGATCGCAACATGACAGTCGGTGACGCCCACGACATCTGTGACGCGATCGAAGATGCAATCGCGGAAAAGCTGCCCGAGGCCCGGACCATCATTCACGTGGAGCCGGACTCTCAGCTCAAAGCCTCGGGGATCGAACCGGAATAAAGGTTCTACAGACGCCTGAAAACCTGCGCGAGGATACGCGACAGCCCATCGGCATCGGCTTGCTCGAACGCATCGGGCTGATCGCTGTCGATATCAAAGACCCCGATGACCTGCCCCGCAGAATCCCGCACCGGCAGAACCAATTCGGACCGGGTCGACGAGGCACAGGCAATGTGCCCCTCAAACGCATCCACATCCGGGACCAGCTGAACCTCTCCGGTGCGCGCCGCTGCCCCGCAGACCCCGCGCGAGAACGGGATGACCAAACAGCCGTGCCCGCCCTGATAGGGTCCGATCTTCAACAACTCCGGCTCGGTCACGCGGTAAAACCCTGTCCAGTCAAAGCGGTCGTCGCTGTGATGCACCTCGCAGGCGACGGTGGCCATCAGAGCGACCTGGTCAGTTTCACCTTCCGTCAGGGCTTCGATGGTTTTGGACAAGAGCGCGTAGTCAGCTTTCATGGGGTCATTTCCAATGTGCTACCGGGCCGCAACCTCTGCGGCCCGGTTCAGCTAATGGCAAAATGCCAAAGCGTCAAACCCGCTCGATCGCGATTGCGGTGCCTTCGCCGCCTCCGATGCAGATCGCGGCCACTCCGCGCTTCAGGCCACGCTTCTCGAGTGCATTTAGAAGCGTCACCATGATGCGTGCACCTGAGGCACCGATCGGATGACCAAGGGCGCAGGCGCCACCGTTGACGTTGACCTTGTCGCGCGGCAGGCCCATTTCGTGCATGAAGGCCATCGGAACAACGGCAAACGCCTCGTTCACTTCCCACAGGTCCACGTCGTCCTTGCTCCAACCGATCCGTTCCAGCAGCTTCTGCGCGGCCGGGACCGGGGCCGTCGTGAAAAGGCCGGGCGCCTGGGCGTGGCTCGAGTGGCCCAGGATGCGGGCACGTACATTCAGGCCGCGCGCCTCGGCCGTGTCAGCCGCAGCAAGAACCAGCGCCGCTGCGCCATCCGAGATTGACGAGGAATTGGCCGCCGTAACCGTGCCATCCTTGCGGAAT
>NZ_JBXWSK010000095.1:0-12159 GCF_059613385.1 Ruegeria sp. BHSA162 | reverse complement strand
CCGCCGAAGAGGTCTGGACCGCCATTCAACGCATGCGTGGAGGTAGCTGATGGGATTTGACCGGGAGACTTTGAGGGAGGCGGTCAAAACGCATGGCAAGGTGACCCGCGTGGTCATGGCCGCAATCCGAGGCTCGTCCCCGCGCGAGGTCGGCGCCGCGATGCTGGTCTGGAAGGGCGGGCAATCCGGAACGATCGGGGGCGGCACGCTGGAGTATCAGGCGGCTGAGGCCGCCCGGGTCCAGCAAAGCCCAACCCGCCTGTCCCGCCATGCGTTGGGTCCGGACCTCGGGCAATGCTGCGGCGGTGCCGTAACGCTGTTGAGCGAGGTCTATGACCTGAAATCCATCGAGGCCCTGGACGATACCGTCATCGCACGCCCGACTGCCGGTGGTGACATGCCATTGTCGGTCAAGCGGCTGCTGGCAACCGCACGCGCACAGGGTATCGCGCCTGACCCACAATTGCTTGACGGCTGGATGATCGAGCCGGTGCACACACCGACCCGCCAATTGTGGATCTGGGGGGCCGGTCATGTCGGACGGGCGCTTGTGGATGTGCTGTCGCCTCTCCCCGATCTTGCCATCACCTGGGTGGACACCGCCGCCGACCGGTTTCCAGCTGACATCCCAGCAGGTGTAACCGTGGTTCCGGCAGCGAACCCGGCCGACCTCGTGCGCCACGCACCGGTCCAAGCCGAGCACTTGGTGCTGACTTATTCACACAATCTGGATCTGGAACTGTGCAACCGGCTATTGACGCACGGTTTTCACTTTGCCGGGCTGATCGGCTCGGCTACGAAATGGGCGCGATTCCGTTCGCGCCTGGCTGCGCTGGGTCACTCACCGGCTCAGATCGCCCGGATCACCTGCCCGATCGGTGACCCATCGTTGGGCAAGCACCCGCAGATGATCGCAGTTGGTGTGGCAGCGCAAATTCTGCGCCCCGCCCGACAGAACGACTTGAAGAAGGACCAGAGCGCGTGACCACTCCACTACTGAGCTTGCAGGGGCTGACCAAGGCCTATCCCGGCGTCGTGGCCAACGACCACGTGTCCTTTGACATCGGTGAGGGCGAAGTTCACGCCCTCCTGGGCGAAAACGGCGCGGGAAAATCCACGCTGGTGAAGATGATCTACGGGCTGGTCAAGCCGGACAGCGGCACGATGCTGTTGCGCGGCCAACCCTATGCGCCGGCCGAGCCGCGTGCGGCCCGTGCCGACGGCATCGCCATGGTGTTCCAGCATTTTTCGCTGTTCGACGCGCTCAACGTGGCCGAAAACATCGCCCTGGGCATGGAAAGCCCGCCGCCGATGGGTGATCTGGCATCGCGTATTCGCGAGGTCTCGGAGACCTATGGCCTGCCGCTGGATCCGTATCGTCGGGTTGGTGACCTGTCCGCCGGTGAACGCCAGCGAGTTGAGATCATCCGCTGCCTGCTGCAGGACCCAAAGCTGCTGATCATGGACGAACCTACCTCGGTTCTGACCCCGCAAGAGGTAGATATCCTGTTCGAAACACTGAAAAAACTGCGGTCGGAAGGAACTTCGATCCTGTACATCTCGCACAAACTGGAGGAAATCCGCACGCTGTGCGACCACGCCACCATTCTGCGGCTGGGCAAGAACGTGGGTGAATGCACACCCAGCGAAACATCCGCCCGCGACATGGCAGAAATGATGGTGGGATCAGCCCTTCAGACTCCTGAACGGTCCGGGCGCGAGTTCGGACCCGTCGCGCTGGATGTTTCCGGGCTTTCGGTTCCGTCCCCTTCCGAATTCGGGACCGCACTGAAGAACGTGCACCTGACCGTCCGCAAGGGCGAGGTTCTGGGTATCGGCGGCGTGGCGGGCAACGGTCAGGACGAACTGCTGGGCGTTTTGTCCGGTGAAATCCTGACGGACGCGGATGCGATCCGCTTCAACGGCCAGCCGATCGGCAAACTGGGCCCGACGGCCCGGCGCAGACTGGGTGTGCTGACGGCCCCAGAAGAGCGGTTGGGACATGCCGCGGCGCCGGACATGAGCCTGACGGAAAACGCTCTGCTGACCGGCTCGGTGCGCGAGTCTCTGGAGAAGAACGGTTTTTTGAAATGGGCCGACACCCGCGTGTTTGCGGAGAAGATCATTCAGGCATTCGACGTGCGGACCCCGGGGCCGGAAAACGCCGCGCGGTCGCTGTCGGGCGGCAACCTGCAGAAATTCGTCATCGGCCGGGAAGTCCTGCAAAACCCCGAAGTGCTGGTCGTGAACCAGCCGACCTGGGGCGTCGACGCCGCCGCAGCCGCTGCGATCCGTCAGGCCATTCTGGACCTTGCGGCCAAGGGAACGGCGGTGGTCTGCATCAGCCAGGATCTGGATGAACTGATGGAAATTTCCGACAGTTTCGCCGCCTTGAACGAAGGGCGCCTCAGCGCTCCGCGACCCACAACGGGCCTGACCGTCGAAGAAATCGGTCTGATGATGGGCGGCGCGCATGGGATGGAGGTGGCCCATGTGTAGCCTACACTGCCGCCTCTGGCGCAAGAATCCAAAAAAGACGAAGACTTTGGGGGGATGAGCAAATGATAGTGTTGGAGAAACGGCCACAGCCGTCCAAAGCGTGGTCTTATGCCACCCCTCTGGTCGCAGTGCTGGCGACCATGGTCTTCGGCGGGTTGCTGTTTGCAATTCTGGGCAAGAACCCGGTCGAAGCAATCGGAACCATCTTCTGGGAACCCCTGTTCGGCGAGTTCTCATTCTACTACCGACCGCAACTTCTGGTGAAGGGCGCACCGTTGGTTCTGATCGCCATCGGTCTGTCGCTGGGCTTCCGCGCCGGCATCTGGAATATCGGCGCCGAGGGCCAGTACATCATGGGCGCTATCTTCGGCGCCGCGGCCGGCCTGGCCTTCTACCCGCTGGATGCGTGGTACGTCTTTCCAATCATGGTGATCGCCGGCGCGTTCGGCGGCTGGATCTGGGCGATGATCCCCGCCTTGCTCAAGGTTCGGTTCGGCACCAACGAGATTCTCGTTTCCCTGATGTTGGTTTACGTGGCCGAGCAGTTTCTGGCCTCGATGTCGCTGGGTCTGCTGAAAAACCCCGAAGGATTCGGATTTCCCGGCTCGCGCAACCTGCAGTCCTATGAAAGTGCCCACAATGCCGAACTGTTTGCCGGAACAGGCATGCACTGGGGCGTCGTCGCGGCCTTTGTCGCGGTGATCTTTGCCTATGTCCTGCTGAACCGGCACATGCTGGGGTTTCACATCCGCCTTACAGGCGAAGCTCCGCGCGCGGCACGATTTGCCGGCGTGAATCCCCCCCGGCTGATCCTGTTTTGCCTGGGGCTGTCGGGCGCGTTGGCCGGTCTTGCCGGAATGTTCGAGGTCTCGGGCCCGTCCGGCGTGGTCAGCATCGACTTCAACGTGGGCTACGGCTTTACCGCGATCATCGTGGCGTTTCTGGGCCGTCTGCACCCGGTGGGCATCCTGCTGGCCGGCGGCCTGATGGCGCTGACCTATATCGGTGGCGAAATCGCACAATCCCAGCTGGGGCTACCCGCTGCGGCCATCCAGGTGTTCCAGGGAATGCTTCTGTTCTTCCTGCTGGCCTTCGATCTTTTGACCAACTACCGCATCCGTGCGGCCCGTAGCGAGGTGGCGTGACCATGGACCTTGGAGAAATTAATCCTGTTCTTTTGCTGGCCTCATTGATGGTTGCCGCAACACCGCTTCTGCTTGCGGCGATCGGAGAGCTTGTCGTCGAAAAGGCCGGCGTTCTGAACCTCGGCGTCGAAGGCATGATGATCGTGGGCGCAATCAGCGGATTTGCGATCTCGGTCGAGACAGGCTCGCCATGGCTGGGTTTCGTCGCGGCGGCCGTTGGCGGTGCACTGCTGTCGTTGCTGTTCGTTCTGCTGACCCAGTTCGCGCTGGCGAACCAGGTGGCCAGCGGTCTTGCGCTGACGCTGTTTGGCTTGGGCTTCAGTGCACTTCTGGGCCAAAGCTATGTGGGCATCAAACCGCCCAGCATGGGGGACATCCATATCCCGCTGCTCAGCGATATTCCGGTCATCGGCCCGATCCTGTTCCAACATGATCCGATCCTCTATGTCGGGATCGCGTTGACGGCAGCGGTATGGGCCACTCTGAAATACACCCGCGTCGGGCTGATCCTTCGTGCGGTGGGTGAGAACCACGATGCCGCGCATGCTCTCGGCTACAAGGTCATCAAGATCCGCATTATGGCGATCCTGTTCGGCGGGGCCTGTGCGGGGCTTGGCGGTGCATATATCAGCCTGATCCGGGTCCCTCAGTGGACCGAAGGCATGACCGCCGGAGTCGGCTGGATTGCTCTGGCTCTGGTGGTGTTTGCCAGCTGGAAACCGTGGCGTGCCTTGCTGGGTGCCTATTTGTTTGGCGGAATCACGGTCTTGCAGCTTAATCTGCAGGCAGCGGGCGTTGCCATACCTGTCGAGTATCTGGCAATGTCGCCCTACATCATCACGATCCTTGTGCTTGTGATCCTTTCGGCCGACAAGAGCAGCGCACCTGCCTCACTGGGCCGGACCTTCCACGCCTCGCACTAGAGGCCAACTGTACCAACTTGGGGAGTAACTAAATGAAATTCACTTCACTTCTGGCAAGCGCCGCCATGGCACTTGGCCTTGCCACGGGCGCCGTGGCCGAGGACAAGACAAAGGTCGGTTTCGTCTATGTCGGCCCGGTGGGCGACGGCGGCTGGACCTATGAACACGACAAGGGCCGTCAGGCCGTCGAGAAGCACTTTGGCGACAAGGTCGAAACCGTGTACGTGGAATCGGTGCCCGAAGGCCCGGATGCCGAGCGCGTCATGACCCAGATGGCGCTGGAAGGCGCCGACCTGATCTTCACCACCTCGTTCGGCTACATGGACCCGACCATCAACGTGGCCAAGAAATTCCCGGACGTGAAATTCGAACACGCAACGGGCTACAAGACCGCCGACAACGTGTCGGTCTACTCGGCGCGTTTCTATGAGGGTCGCGCTGTCCAAGGTCATATCGCCGGCAAGATGACCAAGTCGAACATCATCGGCTACATCGGTTCGTACCCGATCCCCGAAGTGATCCGCGGCATCAACTCGGCCTTCATCCACGCCAAGAAGGTGAACCCGGATGTCGAGTTCAAGATCGTCTGGGCCTACACCTGGTTCGATCCGGCGAAAGAGGCCGACGCGGCGAAGGTTCTGATCGAACAGGGCGCAGACGTGATCCTGCAGCACACGGACTCGACCGCACCGCAGGCGGCCGCACAAGAAGCCGGCAACGTGATCACTTTCGGCCAGGCCTCGGACATGAGCGAATATGCTCCGATGCCGCGCGTCAGCTCGATCATCGACAACTGGGCGCCCTACTACATCGCGCGCACCCAGGCCGTGATGGACGGCACCTGGGAGTCGGTGAACACCTGGGACGGCATCAAGGAAGGCATGGTTGAAATCGGCGAGATTTCCGACGCCGTTCCAGCCGACGTGAAGGAAGAGGCGCTGGCCCTGAAAGCCGCGATTGCAGATGGCAGCTATCACCCGTTCACCGGGCCGCTGAACAAGCAAGACGGCAGCGCCTGGCTGGCCGAGGGCGAAGTGGCCGATGACGGCACTCTGGCCGGCATGAACTTCTATGTCGAAGGGCTGGAAGGCGACATCCCGCAATAAGCGGGACATGTACTGTCAACAAACCCAAAGCCCGCCGGAAACGGCGGGCTTTTTCAGTTCCCGGAACGGTTGCCGAAACTGCGCGCTGCCAACACGATCCGGGATGTGGCGGTCAGGAAACACAAGCTGCCGAATATCCACGCCAAGGCGGCAAACGCATCTGGCACCAGACACACAAGAACAAGGAAACCAATCGTTTCGGCCCCCTCCAGCAACCCACCGGAAAAATACAGGGCCTTCTGCCCTCTGGCGTCGGTCTTCAAACCGTGCCGATCGGCCAGCAGCGAAAAGCCCAGGAAACTGGTGCCGTTGAAATAGAAGGACAGCAGAAGGAAAGCACCGGCCACGCCATTGGAGGCCGGGTCAGCCAGAATAAATGCGAAGGGGATCGCGCCGTAGAACAGAAAGTCGCAGGTGATATCCAGATAACCACCGAAATCGGTGCCGCCCCGGGCACGCGCAACGGCACCGTCCAGGCCATCCGCGAGGCGCGACAGCAGCAAAGGCACCAACGCCCAGTACGTCGCGCCAGCCACGATCAGGCCCGCTGCGACCAAACCAAGAGCCAGCCCTATCAGCGTCACCTGGTTTGCCGTAAAGCCCAACCGCGCGAGAAAACGGCCCTGAGCGTTCAGGGCCGGGTCGATAATCGGGCGGATTTGCGCATCAAACATGTGCGGCAGTTAACCGGGGACAGGCGCCATTTCCAGACACAATAGCGCGAGAGCACTCACGTTCCCGCCATCAGTGACCGCTTAGAACCAGCGTATTCACCGGCATCAGGATCAGACGCAATCGCAAGCCTGCCGCATGAACCACACCGATCGTGTCCACGACATGCAGGAATGCCCTTTCCCAGAATCCCAGATCTTCGTGTTCAAGCCTGTCGTGATTGTCGGTGTAGACATTGGCAAGACAGTTGCTGCCCGGGGGGACCTTGTCGGCCAGCCCTTCATAAAGCGGCTCGAGATACACGAGGATTGATCCGGGGGTTGTGTTCTGTTGAACGTCGCGCAATTCGTCGGTGGGCCGGATCTGCCCCGAAGGGATCACATCCTGCACCTGGACCACAACGACCGGAATCACCGTGAATGGCCGTGTCATACAGCCCAGCTCTCCGATCATTCCCGGTTTGATCACCTGCGCAGACATCTGGTTGAAAGCCGCCTGAAACCGGTCGCGGCCGGAATCCGTCGGAACCAGAATCCCCGCCGGGCGCATCAGCGGGCTGACAAAATCGCCGACCCGCAGCCCGAACTGCTCGACCCGGCCCGTCACACCGGCGCTGATTGTCGTCTTGTCCAATTCGGCCAGAGCGGCATCCAGCTGCGCCTCTGCGCTCGCCAACTGGGCAGGGATCAGTTCTTCGATCTTCTGAACAACGGCCGCCTTTTGGGATTGCGCGGCCAGAACCTTTGCCTCGCGCTCGGCGACAAGGTTCTCCAGTCGCTCGATCTCGGTCAGGCGGACTGCGCTGGATCCCTGATCGCGCAGGGTGGTGTTGCGCTCCAAATCCTCGAGCGCCTGCGCCAGCGCCGCCTGCGCGCCTGCAATGCCGGCTTCGGCCTCGGCCAGATCCGTTTGCGCGACCTTCAGCGAGGCCTGTATCTGAGCAATCTGGGCATGTGCGGCTTCGACCTGCGCGCGCTGGGTGAAATCCTCGATACGAAAGATCGGCTGACCCGCGGTGACCATCTGGTTGTTGGTGACATAGACCTCGGAAACGCGCCCACCCAGTTGCGGAAGAATCGTCACGGTCCGGAAATAGGACGCCGCCGTTTTGCTTGCCGGATGGAAGTAGAACAGCGTGGTAATCACCGTCAGCGCAAGGATCGCGCAGGCGGTCAGCCCCCAGCGCAGTTCGTACCACATGGTGAACAGCGTGATTTCGTGGCCTATCCGTTTTCCCTGAACGAAGCGTCGGAACAGAAAGTCGGGCAGAACGGTGACCAGTGCGCACAGAAATGTTTCGATCATGCGTCAGTGCTCCTGCGGAGCGGTGGGCTCAGGGTCCGGCTCGGCGGGCGGAGGAGACGCCCCGGGTGCCAGTGACCGAATTGCATCTGCAATCGCGCGCAGGGGCGCAGCAAAGTCAGGAAACTGAAAACCTGCAACCAGGATGGCGGCAACCCAGAATAACCCGTTGTGCGTAAACAGGGCCAACAACGCCAGGATACCAACCAACTGAAACTGCGGGTGGTTGTTTTCATGGGCCATCTTCTCGGGGATCGAGTGCAACGTAAAATACGCGACACCGATCAGCAGGATCAGACCAACCGTGAAGATCACCATGAAATTGAAAAGAAAATCGCTGCCATCCGCCTGGGTCACATATGACGGAATGTGCCCTGTGGCCATTGGGTGTAGGTCTGCGGTGGTCACCCTGCCCTCCTGCATTTTTGGTTGTGAATGTTTGGAAGGGTTGATGCTCAAATTCAACCCTGATTAAAACTTGGGACGACAATTGATCAAAGACCCCCGTTCGTCGGGCTCATTTCAGGCACTCTCATGACACTCAGGCTTTCCAATCCCGACGGCACTGACATTGGCCGTTTCACCTTTGGCACGATGCAGTTCGGGGGCCGCGCCGATGCCGAACAAAGCCGGGCCATGTTCGACGCCTGTCGCGCGGCCGGCATCACGCATTTCGATACAGCTTATGTCTATACCGACGGTACGTCGGAAACGTTGCTGGGCCAGATGATCGCGTCTCAACGCGAGCAACTGACGATCGCCACCAAAGCGGGCTACACAGGCGGCGCCGGCGCGGCCAACATCTGTGCGCAGTTAGACATGTCCCGCAAACGCCTGGGTCAGGACGTGGTCGACCTGCTGTACCTGCACCGGTTCGATCCGGACACCGATCTTGCCGAAACCATGGAGTGTTTTGCCCAGCTCAAAGACGCGGGCAAGATCCGCTATGTCGGCTTGTCGAACTTTGCCGCCTGGCAAGTGATGAAAGCCGTGCGCGTCGCCGCAGATTTCGGCCTGGCCATCGACGCGCTGCAACCGATGTACAACCTCGTCAAGCGGCAGGCCGAGGTCGAGATCCTGCCGATGTGTGCGGATCAAGGTATCTCGGTTTTTGCCTACTCGCCGCTGGGTGGCGGATTGCTGACCGGAAAGTACTCCCATGGCGGTGCAGCCGGTCGGCTGTCCGAAGATGACCGATATGCCAGCCGCTATGGAGCTGAATGGATGGCCGAAACAGCTGCCGAGCTGGCCCGTTTGGGACATCAGGCCGGCGTGGATCCGGCGACTCTTGCCGTCGCTTGGGTTGCCGCCAGCCCGTTTGCCCCGTCGCCGATCATATCGGCCAGATCTGCCGAACAGCTGGCACCGTCGCTGGCTGCGCTGACGTTCGACCTTCCGGCTAATCTCTATGCCCGCATCACGGCGCTCAGCCAGACGCCGCCACCGGCGACGGACCGGCTGGAGGAGGTCCAGTGATTGATTTTCTTATTATCGGCGGCGGTATTGCCGGTCTCAGCGCCGGCGCGCGTCTGTCCGAGCATGGATCGGTGACCGTACTCGAGGCCGAGGACGCGCTGGGCTATCACGCCTCGGGGCGATCGGCGGCATTGTTCGAAGAAGGTTATGGCCCACCTTCGGTCGTGGCTCTGAACAAGGCCAGCGCCGAGTTCTTTTTTACGAACGACTATCTGACCCCGCGCGGGCTGATGCTGGTGGCCAAAAGTGATCAGGCCGACCAGTTCCGCAAAGACCTGAGCGAGCTGGGAATGGCAGAAATCTCAGTCGCCGATGCGTTGGTCCACGTTCCGGTCCTGAACCCGGAATCCGTTGCGTACGCGGCGCTGAGTGAGGGCGCTTACGACATCGACACCGACCGAGTGCTGCAGGATTTCGCCCGCACCATTCGCGCCAATGCGGGATCGGTACTGACCCGCCAAAAAGTGACGCGGATCCGCAAGGACGGCAATTGGCTGGTGGAAGCGGCCGATGTCTTTCAGGCGCGCACCATCGTCAATGCCGCTGGCGCGTGGGCGGACGAGATCGCAAGGATGGCCGGGATCGCATCGATCGAGATCACGCCGCGCCGCCGTTCCATGGCCCGACTGCCAGCACCCGGGGGCCATGATGTGAAAAACTGGCCGATGATGCTGGGCGCGGGTGAGACCTGGTACGCCAAACCGGATGCCGGCAAGCTATTGGTGTCACCGTCCGAGGCCGACCCGGTGGAACCGCATGACGCCTATGCCGACGATATGGTGCTGGCCGAGGGCCTGGCCCGATACGAAGAAATGGTGACCAGCCCGGTCACCCGTGTCGAGACCAATTGGGCCGGGCTGCGCAGCTTTGCCCCGGATGGCACGCTTGTTCTGGGTCCCGACCCGTCGGATGAAAGCTTTGTCTGGTCTGCCGGTCAGGGAGGGTACGGGTTTCAAACCGCACCGGCCGCGTCGCGTTTGGTTGCTGATCTTGCGCTGGGCCGCGCGCCCGAGTTGGATGCCGCGATGGTCTCCGCGCTATCCGTGACCCGGTTACGCTGATGGGCGGGCGGAAACTGCCTCCGACGGCAAGCGTCGCCTCTCAGGGTGACGGCGCCAAGATGATCGCTCCTGCGGCCAGCCGAAATACGGAAGCCTTGTGCGCGTTGCTGGCCGAGATGCCCATCGCCACTGGAAACGCATTGGAACTGGCCAGCGGTACGGGCCAACACGTCGCCGCATTTGCCCGTATTTTTCCCGACCTCACTTGGCAGCCGAGCGAGATCGATCCCGCCCGCCGGGCCAGCATCGACGCCTATGCGGAGGGCCTGCCAAACATCCTTCCCGCCGTCGAGCTGGACGCAACCCTGCCCGGGTGGCACCAAAACTTTGGCAACCAGACCCTTATCATTCTGATCAACCTGCTGCATCTGATCAGCTGGAAAGAAGCCCGGAATGTTCTGTCCGAGGCCGCATTGGCCCTTGGCCCCGGGGGGCGGTTCGTTCTCTACGGACCGTTCATGCGCCAGGGCAAGCTGATCAGCGACGGCGACCGACGCTTTCATGCCGACCTGACCCGGCGAGACCCCGAGATAGGCTACAAGGACGACAGCCAGATCAGCAACTATCTGGAAAGCACAGGGCTGCGGGTTTTCGGAGTGGTTCCAATGCCTGCGAACAATCTGGCTTTTGTCGCAGAAAAGCCCTCGATCTGATCAAGATCAAAGCCGTTCCGACGCCGCTGATACATATGCAAGATGTAATATGTAAAAGAGGCACAAGACATGACCTGGTCAGACAAGCTTGCTGAAACGCGCAGCGGATTGCGCAACCTGAACGGAGCCATACCAGATACCGCCCGCGCTTTCGGCGCGCTCGGGAAATCGGTCAAGGAAGGCAGAGCACTGGACTTCAAGACCAAGGAGTTCATCGCCTTGGGCATGTCCATCGCAGTACGGTGCGAACCCTGCATTTCGTTGCACACCGAAACACTGGTCAAGGCCGGCGCTTCTCGTGAGGAATTCTCGGACGTTCTGGCCATGGCGATCCAGATGGGTGGCGGTCCGTCGATGATGTACGCAGCCAAGGCGCTGGAGTGCTTCGACGAACTCAGCGCATAGCCAAATAAAGGCCCCGGAGTTGTCCGGGGCCTCTGTCCGATCAACCGTCCTTGCGGATGGTCTCGTTCTTGGGGTCATAGGGGCTGTCGCACGTCACGACCGCATCCCACAGCTGGTCCAGCATTTTGACCTTCAGTTTGGTACCTTCCACGGCCAGATCGGGCTTTACATAACCCATGCCGATGGATTTCTTGAAAGCCACCGAATACCCGCCCGAGGTCAGACGCCCCACGCGCTCACCTTCGGGCGTATACAGCGCCTCGCGGCCCCACGGGTCGGCATCCTCGGGCCCGTCGATCAGCAGGGTACAGCATTTCACCCGTACGCCGGTTTCGATCAGCTTGTCCTTGCCGTGGAACTCCTTGTCCAGATCGACGAAACGCGGCAGGTCGGCCTCGAGCGGGGTGGCGTCGCGGCCCAGTTCGGTGCCGAAGGCGCGATAGGATTTCTCCTGCCGCAGCCAGTTCTGGGCGCGGGCACCTACCAGCTTCATGCCGTGCTTCTCGCCGGCCGTCTCCAGAAGGTCGAACAAGTAGTTCTGCATCTCAATCGGATGATGCAGTTCCCAGCCCAGCTCGCCGGTATAGGCCACGCGGATCGCGTTGACCGGGCACATGCCCAGTTCGATCTGACGTGCCGACAGCCACGGGAAGCGCTTGTTCGACAGGGCGGTTTCCGGCTCGGCGTCCTTGATGACCTCTTTCAGCACATCGCGCGATTTCGGTCCGGCGATGGCAAAGACGCCCCACTGGGTGGTCACGTCCTGGATCTCGATGTAGCCGAACTCGTCCATCTTGTCCTCGGCCGCCTTGCGCAGGAAGTCGGCGTCATACTCGGTCCAGGCACCGGCCGAGACGAGGTAGTACTCGTTCTCTTTCAGCCGCACGATGGTGTATTCGGTGCGGGTGGTGCCGTGG
>NZ_JBXWSK010000094.1:0-12280 GCF_059613385.1 Ruegeria sp. BHSA162 | reverse complement strand
TCATTGGTATAGTCGGTCGAAACCAGAGGACGCTCCTCATAGCCCAGAATGCCGACCAGAGGCCCTTCGGCCGCGGCCTTGAACAGGGCGTTCACTTCTTCGGCCGTGGTTTCGCGTTCAACCTCGAACACGCAATCGGTCAGCGAGGCATTCAGCAGCGGCACCCGCACCGCATGCCCGTTCAGCCGCCCCGTCAGCTCGGGATAGATCAGCGTGATCGCCGTGGCACTGCCAGTGGTCGTGGGGATCAGCGAATTCAGCGCCGACCGGGCACGGCGCAGGTCCTTGGCCGGACGGTCCACGATCGTCTGCGTATTGGTCACGTCATGAATCGTGGTGATCGAGCCGTGCCGGATGCCCAGGCTCTCGTGGATCACCTTGACCACCGGGGCCAGGCAGTTCGTGGTGCAGCTGGCCGCGGTCACGATGCGGTGGCGCGCCGGATCATAGGTGCCTTCGTTCACGCCAAAGACGATATTGGCCGCATCACCATCCTTGACCGGCGCCGAGACCACCACCTTCTTCACACCGGCGTCAAAGTAAGGGGTCAGTTTTGCCTCGGTCTTGAAGACCCCGGTGCAGTCGATGACGACGTCGACGCCTTCAAGCGGCAGATCAGACAGGTTGCGGGTCCCGACAAAGGGCAACCGAACGCCGTCGATGGTGACCGAGTTTTCGTCATGACTAAAGTCGGCGGCCCAGCGGCCATGCACGGTGTCGAACTCCAGCAGATGCGCGTGCATCGCGGGGTCCCCCACCGCGTCATTGATCCAGGCGATCTGCGCGCCTTTCTCAAGCAGGGGTTTCAAGGCCAGCTTGCCGATGCGGCCAAGGCCGTTGAGAGCATAAACGGTCATGCGGTTTCTCCGGTATGGGTCTGGCCGATGTCATCCACGGCCTTCTGAAGGGACATACGGTCTAGGGTTTCGAACGGCAGCGACGAAAAGGTCAGGATCCGGTTGCGCAACGCGCCGTAGGCCTGCTGGAAGGCAAGGCGTTTTTGGGCCTCTGTTCCCTCGGCCTTCACCGGATCGGGCATACCCCAATGCGCGCTGACCGGCTGCCCGGGCCAGGCGGGGCAGTCTTCGTTCGCAGCCTGATTGCATACGGTGAACACGAAATCGAACTTCGGCGCGCCCGGGGCCTGGAACTCGCTTACATTCTTGGCGCGCAGGTCCGAGATGTCGTGCCCATTCTGCCGCAGCACCTCAAGCGCCGCTGGGTTCAACTGGGACCGCGGACGTGTACCGGCAGAAAACACGTTGAACCGGTCGCCGCCAAGCTGCTTCAACAGGGCCTCGGCGAAAATCGAACGCGCGGAATTCCCGGTGCATATGAACAATACGTTGTAGGTACGCGGGGCCTTGGCCGCATGCGCGTCAACGCCGTTGAGTGGACTGGGCGCGCAGAGTTCCGGACGCCCACGGCAGCAATCCAGCAGAAGGTAATCGAACGTCTGCCGCACGGCGTCCATATCCACCGAGTAGCGCAAGGACGTCCCGACCCTTTCCTGCGTCACAAGGCCGGCCTGCATCAGCGCGTTTACGTAGTTGGACAGCGTATTCGGCTTGAGGTCCAACGCCATGGCAATCTCGGTCGCGGGTATGCGATCGGGATACCGGCGCATCAACAGCCGGAAAACGGCCAACCGAGCCGGATGACCCAAGGTGGACAGGCGGTCGGGAATCACTTTTTCCATAATTCATGGATATTCGAATTACAGGCGAAATCAAGTGCCCGTTTTTGGCGCGTTTAAACCGCAGGCAAGATTTTACGATTGGCCACAAAGATGCCCCTCGCCCAAAACGGAACGACGGGTGAATTGATATTGAAGAAAATGGTGCGGCCGAGAAGACTCGAACTTCCACGGGTGTTACCCCACAGCGACCTCAACGCTGCGCGTCTACCAATTCCGCCACGGCCGCACTGCCTGTGACTTGGTAGGCGGCGTATAGACGCTTGGCAAAAGGATGTGAAGAGGCAAAAGCAACCGCATTGGAATTCCCGGCCTGCAACCATATCTGTGGGGTCATGAAACCCGATGCCAAATCGCAGCAGGAGCATCCGATGACCACACCCGATCCCCGCCCCGTCATCCAAGTCGACATCGTATCCGATGTCGTATGCCCGTGGTGCATCGTCGGGTTTCGCCAGCTTGATCTGGCGCTGGAGCAGGAGAACGTGCTGGCGCAGCTCCGGTGGCACCCGTTCGAGTTGAACCCCGCAATGGGGCCAGATGGCCAGAACCTGCGAGAGCACATCATGGAGAAGTACGGCTCGACCGCCGAGCAGAGCCAGCAAGCCCGAGACCGGCTGACCGCGCTGGGTGCGGATTTGGGTTTCACGTTCAATTTCAATGACGACAGCCGCATAGTGAACACCTTCGCTGCACATCAACTTCTGGACTGGGCCGAAACGCAAGGCAGGCAACACCCTCTGAAGCTGGCCTTGTTCAAGGCCTATTTCACAGATCAGCGGGATGTTTCGAAAGTTGAGGTATTGCTGGATGCCGCTCAGACCGCCGGCCTCGACCCAGACGCCGCCCGCGCGGCATTGGAATCGGGCGCGCATGCAGGCCCGGTAAGGCAAAAGCAACAATTCTGGACCAGCCGAGGCATCACCGGAGTTCCGGCAATGGTTTTTGGCGGCAAGTACCTGCTGGCGGGTGCGCAGGGCACCGAGACCTACGCTCAGGTCCTGCAGCGATGCCGGGCCGAGGCCGCCTAACCTCTTTCGCTTGGACAGCAGGACGGCTATGAGGCGCGCATGGAATGGAAGATCACCGACGGACTGACCGACTATGACACCGCCGTCGCCTTCATGGAGGCGCGGGTGGCCGAGATTGCGGCCGGAACCGCGGACGAGTGCATCTGGTTCTTGGAGCATCCGCCGCTCTATACGGCCGGAACATCAGCCAAACCCCAAGACCTGACCGACCCGGATCGATTCCCGGTCTATGCCAGCAAGCGCGGGGGCGAATACACCTATCACGGACCTGGCCAGCGGGTCGTCTATGTCATGCTGGATGTCGGAAAGCGCGGCCATGATGTCCGCCGCTTTGTCAAACAGCTGGAAACCTGGGTGATCTCGGCACTGGCCGAGTTCAACGTCCACGGAGAAATCCGCGAAGGCCGTGTCGGTGTGTGGGTGCCGCGCAAGGACAAGCCGCTGACCGTCAGCGGCGAACCAGCCGAGGACAAAATCGCTGCGATCGGCATCCGCTTGCGGAAATGGATCAGCTTCCACGGCATCTCGATAAACGTGGAACCGGACCTGGAGCATTTTTCGGGCATCGTTCCCTGCGGCATCCGGGAGTTCGGCGTGACTTCGTTGGTGGATCTGGGATTGCCGGTGACAATGGCCGATGTCGATGTGGCTCTGCGCAAAACCTTTACTGAGGCTTTCGGCCCCGAGGCGGCCTGACCACCTCGCATCGACCATGGTTTCGAATCGCAGAATCTGACCCCGCGGAACGACAATCCTCGATGCAGGGTTCTTCTGTTTCTCAATATGGTCGCAAATTTCCGAAGATTGCCGCGAATTGCCTTAAAATTTAGGGAATCTCCTTCTTCCTTCCACACAACAGCCGCAGTTTGAGGTATCATGAATATACCGTTCAAGAGTGAGTGGTATGTTAACCGGTGATCGCGGCCAGCCCGCGAAAATCGATCAAGTGTTTGGTTACGAGTCTGCCGTTCCGACCCCATATCGGAACGGCAATTCTCGTTTTTGGGGCCTCAGTTTTCGCCTGATTGGTCCGCGGCATGGCCGAACCGCATGGTCTTTGGGCAGGACCGACCAGCCATTTCCACCTCAAGCGTCAGGTGGCCGATCCCAAAACTGTCGCGCATTGCCTGTTTCACCAGACCGCGCACCTGTTCAGCCTGCGACCAGGCGCAGTCTTCGACCACCAGATGCGCGGTAAGTGCGGGCTGGTTTTCCTGCATGCTCCACAAGTGGACATGGTGAACCTCGCGCACGCCATCCATTGCCTCAATGGCCGAGGCGACCTCCTCGGGGTCCAGATCGGGCGGCGCGCCAAGCATGAGAACACGGATCGTTTCTCCGATCTCGCTTTGGACATGCCACAGGATGTAGAGCGAAATCAGAATGGTGACGGCCGGGTCGACCCAGGTCCAATTGAACAGGATCACAGCCACCCCGGCCACGATCACTGCAACCGATCCCAGCGCATCAGCAACGTTGTGGAAAAAAGCCGCGCGGATATTCATGCTGGTTTTTGCCATGCTATAGGTCAAAAGCGCGGTAGTCAGATCCACCACCAACGCCAGCATGGCAATCCAGACCACAAGCCAGCCGTCAATCGGCTCGGGCTGAAAGAACCGGGTCACCCCTTCGTACATCAGGTACACGGCGATGACGATCAGTGTGGTATAGTTGACCAGCGCCGCGACCACTTCGGCCCGACCGTATCCGAAGCTCATGCGCGGGTCGGCTGGGCGCCGGGCAATCTTGCGGGCAAAGAACGCGATGATCAGGGCAATTGCATCGGAAAAATTGTGCAGCGCGTCAGCGATGAGCGCCAGCGACCCCGAAAAGATCCCGCCGACCACCTGTGCCAGCGTCAAAAACATATTGACCGCGATGGCCCATGCCACCCGCGCGTCTCCGGCATCGGCGTCGATTTGGGCGTGGTGTTTGTGTCCGGCGTGGGAATGATCATGCGCCATGATGTCGTGTCCTTGTCTGGGTCATGGTCCATACCTAATTCCTCTAGTGACTAGAGGTTCAAGGGGGATTGCGGAAAATGTTCTCGATCGGGGATTTGTCACGGCGCACAGGCGTCAAAGTCGCCACGATCCGGTTTTACGAAGAAAGGGGCCTGCTGCCACCGCCGGAACGGAGCGCTGGCAACCAACGGCGCTATGACCGCGCCGCGCTCGAGCGGCTGCGCTTTGTCAAACACACGCGCGATCTTGGACTGCCATTGGCCGATGTCGAGGCCCTGCTGTCATTGGAAGGCGCCCAAGGCGCCGATCTGAACCGGGCACACGAAATCGCCAAGCGGAAACTGGCGGACCTGCAGGATCGGATTGCAAAGCTGCGCCGGCTCGAAACCGAGCTTGACCGGATCGCGGCCGCCTGCGACGGGCAGCACGACCACGTCTGCTCAGTCTTGCAGGCGTTTGGGGATCACGATGCCTGTTCAGGGACGCATCAGGCGCCCCCACCCGTCACGCCAGCGCAGCCCTGATGCGCTCGGCGTGTTTGGCGATCTCGTCGAAATCGCCCATCTTTCCGGGCGGGCGCAGAGAGACGCCCTCGTGCCGGGGCAGGACATGGAAATGCAGGTGAAACACCTCCTGCCCTCCGGCCGCCTCGTTGAACTGCTGTATGGTCACCCCTTCGGCGTCAAAGGCGCGCATGACCGCACGCGCCAGTTTCTGAACCGTGGTCATGACTGCGGCCAATTGCTCGGGTGTGGCATCCAGCACGTTGCGGCAAGGCGTTTTCGGGATCACCAGAAGGTGCCCGTCCGCACGCGGCATGATATCCATGAAAGCCAGCGTGTCCTCATCCTCGTAGACGCGGGTCGAGGGGATCTCGCCCCGCAGGATCTTGGCAAAGATGTTTTCGGGATCATAAGCGGTCATCGTGGGTCTCCGACAAAGGGGCTGCGTGTTGTTCTGCGGCCAAGCCCGCAGCGGGTCAAGGCGTGATTCCGCCCTTGGACAGCCCCTGTCCTTGCAATTCGCCCGATCATCCCCAGATACCGGTCATCCAAGGCCGATATCGCGCGGGTGTCCTCCTGCCCCGCGACAATTATTCTTGATCCAGATCAAACTCGGCCATTGAAGGCCGCCCCCTTGCATTCTAAAACCAGCAGGAATCCCGCGCGCCGGAGAGGTCCGGCTGCGCGGTCTATTTGCAACAGGAGGCACCTAAATGGCAGACGCAGCCATTCATGGTCACGATCATGAAGACCAGCGCGGGTTCTTTACCCGGTGGTTCATGTCGACCAACCACAAGGATATCGGGATCCTTTACCTGATCTTCTCGGCCTTTGCCGGGTTCATCTCGGTCGCGATGACCATCTACATGCGGCTTGAACTGATGCATCCGGGCGTTCAGTACATGTGCCTGGAAGGCTTCATGGCCGATCCCTGTACGCCCAACGGACACCTGTGGAACGTTATGATCACCTATCACGGTGTTCTGATGATGTTCTTCGTGGTCATCCCCGCCCTGTTCGGCGGTTTTGGCAACTATTTCATGCCGTTGCAGATCGGTGCGCCGGACATGGCGTTCCCGCGGATGAACAACCTGTCCTTCTGGCTGTATGTCGCCGGCACCTCGCTGGGCATCGCGTCGCTGCTGGCCCCTGGCGGCAACGATCAGGCCGGCTCGGGTGTGGGCTGGGTTCTGTACCCGCCGCTGTCGACGACCGAAGGCGGCATGTCCATGGACCTGGCGATCTTTGCCGTGCACGTATCGGGCGCCTCCTCGATCCTCGGCGCGATCAACATGATCACCACCTTCCTGAACATGCGTGCCCCGGGCATGACCCTGTTCAAGGTTCCGCTGTTCAGCTGGTCGATCTTTGTCACCTCGTGGCTGATTCTGCTGTCGCTCCCGGTTCTGGCGGGCGCGATCACCATGCTGCTGATGGACCGCAACTTCGGCTTCACCTTCTTTGATCCGGCCGGTGGCGGTGACCCGATCCTGTACCAGCATATCCTGTGGTTCTTCGGACACCCCGAAGTGTACATCGTGATCCTGCCAGGCTTCGGCATCATCAGCCACGTGATCGCCACTTTCTCGCGCAAGCCGATCTTTGGCTATCTGCCGATGGTCTGGGCGATCATCGCAATCGGCGCACTGGGCTTCGTCGTGTGGGCACACCACATGTACACCGTCGGAATGTCACTGCGCCAGCAGGCGTACTTCATGCTGGCCACGATGGTCATCGCGGTTCCGACGGGGGTCAAGGTGTTCTCGTGGATCGCCACCATGTGGGGCGGCTCGATCGAGTTCAAGACGCCGATGCTGTTCGCCTTCGGCTTCCTGTTCCTGTTCACCGTCGGCGGTGTGACCGGTGTGGTTCTGTCGCAGGCCGGTATCGACCGTGCCTACCACGACACCTACTATGTCGTCGCGCACTTCCACTACGTGATGAGCCTGGGTGCAGTCTTCGCCATCTTTGCCGGGGTGTACTTCTACTTCTCGAAGATGACGGGCCGTCAGTACTCGGAGTTCTGGGGCAAGGTGCACTTCTGGATGTTCTTCATCGGTGCAAACCTAACCTTCTTCCCGCAGCACTTTCTGGGCCGTCAGGGCATGCCGCGCCGGTATATCGACTATCCCGAAGCCTTCGCTCAGTGGAACTTCGTCTCGTCGATCGGTGCGTTCGTCTCGTTCGCTTCGTTCCTGCTGTTCTTCGGGATCGTGTTCTACGCCCTGTTCCGGGGCGCCAAGGAAACACGCCCGAACCCGTGGAACGAATACGCGGATACGCTGGAATGGACCCTGCCCTCGCCGCCGCCCGAGCACACGTTCGAGCAGCTGCCCAAGCAGGAAGACTGGGACAAGGGCCACGCGCACTGATCCCTTCCCGAAAACAGGAAACCCCGCCTTCACGGCGGGGTTTTTCTTTTACTGTTCGCGCTCTATCGGCCATCGCATTCCGCGGGCGGTCGCAATATCGTTGAAAATCGGGTATCCTTGGGGCGCCGCATGTCCGGCCAATCTCCGAGGTCACCATGCCCGATATTGATTTCTGGTACTCCATCGGCAGCACTTACAGTTTCCTGACCATCATGCGTCTGGACGATTGGTGCGCAGAACACCAGGCGCAGGTTAACTGGCGCCCTTTCGACGTGCGCGCGGTCATGTCTGAACAGAAGAACATTCCGTTTGCGGGCAAACCCGTCAAGTCGGCCTACATGTGGCGCGACATCGAACGCCGCGCAGCCAAGTACCATATCCACGCCAAGCTGCCCGCCCCCTATCCGATTTCGAACCTCGAATTGGCCAACCAGGTCGCGCTGCTGGGTTTCCGGGAAGGATGGGGCAAGAGCTTTACCCAAAACCTTTACAGGATCTGGTTTGAGGACGGTATCGAAGCCGGCAGTGAAACCGCCATGTCCGAGGCTCTGTTCCGCTGCCAGCTGGACCCGCTGCCGGTCCTAGCCCGCGCGCGCAGCCCCGAAATCGAAACCGCGTTGAAAGCTGAAACCGAAATGGCGGTGGGCCTGGGCGTATTCGGCGCGCCCAGCTTTGTCACGCGGGGCGAAGTGTTCTGGGGCGACGACCGGCTTGAGGACGCGCTGTCCTGGGCGAGGGTCGGACACGTCGTTTGAAATTGGCAATCGACACCGGATCAGCAGGCGCTATTTTTGCAATATGCCCTACCATTGGAACGACAGCTCGAACTCGGAACAGGAATTGCGCCTTTGGCCGCACAATTCCCTGCCACCGCGCGGCGCGATGGCCGTAGTGCTATCGGTTTTCCTGTTTGGACTGATCCCCCTGCTTGCAGTTCTGGGATCGGTTCTGCTGTGGGGGCTATTGCCGTTCCTTCTGTTGACGGTGGCAGGCCTATGGCTTGCGATCCAGGCAAACTATCGGTCCCGAAACGTGTTTGAGGTCCTGACGCTTACCGGAACCCAAGCACGCCTGATCCATCACAGCGCCCGGACCGGCCAGCAGGAATGGACTTGCAATCGATACTGGGCCCGTCCGGAAATGCACAAGGCCGGCGGACCCGTCCCGAACTATGTGACCCTGTCGGGTGAAGGACGGGTGGTCGAGATTGGCGCGTTCCTCTCAGAGGAGGAACGCATTGCCTTGTATGATGATCTGGTAAAACGGCTGCGCGAACCGGCGCTTGAATAAAGCGCGTCAGCAGTCGCCGTTCGACGCTGCGCACAGGTGGTCTTTGACCAGCGGCCCCACCTTTCCAAAGTCCATCTGGCCTGTGTAGTTGGCCTTGAGCTCGCCCATGACCTTGCCCATGTCCCGGATCGACCCGGCACCGGTCGCCGTGATCGCCGTCTGGATGGCCTTTGCGACCTCATCATCATCCAACTGCTTGGGCAGGAATTCCTCGATGATCTTCACCTCGCGCAGTTCGCGCTCGGCCAGGTCCAAACGACCGCCTTCCTCATAGGCCCGCGCGCTTTCCTTGCGCTGCTTGCTCATTTTCCCAAGAATCTCAAGAACATCCGCGTCATCGCAGCCCTTGGCCTCTTCGTTTCCGGCCGCGCGCAGCGCGATGTCCCGATCCTTGATCGCGGCATTGACCAGCCGCAGCGTCGACAGACGCTCGGCATCCTTGTCCTTCATTGCTTGCTTCAGGGCAGTGGTCACCCGAGTTCGCATATCCATCTGTTCTGTCCATCCCCATGGCAACGGAACCCCGAACATATCTAAACAAAATCCGAGGCACAACAGCAGACAGATAAGGCTAAATCATTGAAAAACAACAATAGCCCAAAATTTGAACAGGGTTGACCCGAGGCACCAACCCCCTTAGTTATGCGCCGATTTACCCGATAGGAGAGTCGCGCCATGGCCCATCAAGCCACGTCCAAGCCCACCGCATGTCTGGCTCTGGCCGACGGAACACTCTTCTTCGGAACCGGGTTCGGCGCCACGGGACAAACCGTGGCCGAGCTGTGTTTCAACACCGCGATGACCGGATATCAGGAAATCATGACCGACCCGTCCTATGCCGGGCAGATCGTGACCTTCACTTTCCCACATGTCGGCAATGTCGGCGTCAATCCCGAGGATGACGAAACCGCCGATCCTGTCGCCGCGGGCATGGTGGTCAAGTGGGACCCGACCGAGCCGTCGAACTGGCGCTCGGCCGAGCGGCTGACCGACTGGCTGGCACGCCGTGGCCGGATCGCCATCGGTGGGGTCGATACCCGCCGGCTGACCCGCGCGATCCGCCAGCAAGGCGCTCCGCATGTCGCGCTGGCCCATGACCCGCAGGGCAACTTCGACATTGAAGCCCTGGTTGCAGCGGCGCGTGGTTTCGCCGGGCTGGAGGGCATGGATCTGGCCAAGGACGTGACCTGTGCCCAAAGCTACCGCTGGGACGAGATGCGTTGGGCCTGGCCGGACGGATACCAGCGTCAGGAAGCGCCCGTGCACAAGGTCGTCGCGCTGGACTACGGCGCAAAACGGAACATCCTGCGCTGCCTGGCCTCGGCCGGTTGCGACGTGACGGTCCTGCCTGCAACCGCAACCGCGGCTGAGGTGCTGGCGCACGACCCCGACGGCGTGTTCCTGTCCAACGGCCCGGGAGACCCGGCGGCGACAGGCACTTATGCTGTGCCGATGATCAAGGAAATACTTGAAACCACGGATCTGCCGATTTTCGGGATCTGCCTTGGTCACCAGATGCTGGCACTGGCGTTGGGCGGCAAGACCATCAAGATGAACCACGGACACCACGGCGCGAACCATCCGGTCAAGGACCTGGAAACCGGCAAGGTCGAGATCACCTCGATGAACCACGGATTCGCGGTCGACGCCCAATCGTTGCCTGCGGGGGTGGTTGAAACCCACCGGTCGCTGTTCGATGGCTCGAACTGCGGCATCCGCATGTCCGATCGCCCGGTGTATTCGGTTCAGTATCACCCCGAAGCCTCGCCCGGCCCGCAAGACAGCTTTTACCTGTTTGAACGGTTTGCCGCGGCCATGGCAGACCGAAAAGTGCGCGCTTAATCCCGCAGGTTTGCGGGCCGCGTCAACGTTAACCCGGAATTAACCTTGATTGAGCAACTCTGACCCGACACTTCGGGCAGGGTGCTATGATGGTTGAATTGAATTTTCTGGGTCACGGGCCTGCGACCCCGGTTTCCGGCATTGGCCCGCGCAAACCTTTGGGCACTTGCCTGATCGACTTGGGGGTGATCACCCCCGCTCAACTGGATCACGCCCTGAAACTGCAGGAGCGGCAGAACGCTCCTCTGGGCGAAATTCTGGTTGGCGAGCATATGGCCTCGCGCGGCGATGTGTTGTTGGCGCTGGGCCAACAACATGGGCTGCAGATCGCCGATCTGGAAAACACGCCGCCACCCGCTGACCTTTGCGCGCTGCGCCCGATGCGGTTCTGGCTGACGCACAACGCCATTCCGTGGCTGCGAGTCGGGCCCGTGCTTTTGGTCGCGACGGCATACCCAGACCGCTTTGATGAAATACGGTACGGGTTGGCAGATTGCGCCCAGACAGTCCTGCCTGTGCTGGCCGCACCCGATGACATCGACCAAGCCATCGCCCGACATTACGCAAAACCTTTGGCTGAGGCGGCGGAAACGCGGGCGCCGCTATCGCAAAGCTGCCGCTCATGGACTGCGAGTTCACGTCTCCTGCCGACCCTCTTGGCGCTGGCCGCGCTTGTGGGCCTGGGTCTGCAACCGAATGCCGGGCTATCCCTGCTGTTCTGGGCCGCAGTTTCAACGCTGATCCTGTTCCTGATTCTTCGGCTGGCCGGGTTGATATCGTATCTCTTCCCCCAAAAGGCCAAAAACCCAGACGGTTTGCTTGCGCAACACCGCCTGCCCTGCGTGTCCATCCTGGTGCCGCTGCACAAGGAACGGGAAATCGCCGGTGCGCTGATCCAACGGCTGACACGCCTGACCTATCCAAAGGCGCTGTTGGACGTGATCCTGGTCTTGGAAGAGCATGATGACGTCACCCGGTCAGCGCTTGCGCAGACCACCCTGCCCAGCTGGATCCGAACGCTGGAGGTGCCCGATCTTGGCAACCTGACCACCAAACCACGGGCGATGAACTATGCGCTGGATTTCTGCCGAGGAGAGATTTTGGGCGTCTGGGACGCCGAGGATGCGCCTCTGCCAGACCAAATCGAGACCGTGGTGGAGCAATTCGCCCGCGCGCCCGATGATGTGGTCTGCCTGCAGGGTGTTCTGGACTACTACAACCCGCGCACCAACTGGCGCTCGCGTTGCTTCACCATCGAATACAGCGGTTGGTTCCGCGTGATCCTGCCCGGAATCGCGCGGTTGGGTCTTGTGGTGCCGCTGGGTGGAACGACGTTCTTCTTCCGCAGGGACAAGCTGTTGGAATTGGGAGGCTGGGACGCTCATAACGTGACCGAGGACGCGGATTTGGGGGTTCGGCTCAGCCGCGCGGGCTATCGCACCGAAATAGTGAAAACCGCCACGTATGAAGAGGCCAATTTCCGCGCCTGGCCTTGGGTGAAGCAACGCTCGCGCTGGCTCAAAGGGTTCATGGTCACATACCTTGTCCACATGCGCTCGCCCCTGGCATTGATGCGCGATCT
>NZ_JBXWSK010000093.1:0-12315 GCF_059613385.1 Ruegeria sp. BHSA162 | reverse complement strand
GTCGTCTGCCGGCACTTCTTGCTGGATACCGATTAAACACTGAAGCGCCTTCAATTCGGCTTCTGACAGAAAGGTGTTCTTTCTGTCGGACGATGCGCGCTCAATGAGGCCCTGAAGAATGAGCTTTGCAAATTCCTCGTTCATGAATGCTTTACCTTCGGCTTGAGTAATATGCGCGGCGACCGATTTGGCTCGGCCTTTCGGGTGCCCGGCCTGACAACCAGGACATTTGCACCAATAGGGCCCTCATTGATCGCATCATGCTGCGCGGGATCAAATTGAACGACTTCGCCAGTATCAAGGAAGAGACTGATATGAAGCCTCTTGGCCAGGGACTGCACAACTTGTGAGACCTGCTTCGCTCTTCCGGAGATGTCAGAGATCAACTTTCCCTCGTCCGGCATGAGCTCACTCACATCGTCGGCAATTCTTTCGATTGCGGCTCCGTCAAATTCGGAAGATCTCACATAAACGAGCAGCCGCGATACATCTGTATCCAAGCGCTCGCCGGAAAGGGCTTCCACTGCGGCACTCGAATGCCGCTTTGCAGGTTCTTCACCGGTGCAGAACCAGGTTGAAAGATCCTCAGGCAGGCTGGAATCGCGGTCGACGATCTCCCGCGCGACACGCCCCAAGAGATTGCTACCACCTATCGCAACGAGGCTTTTTCGCAGCGCATCGTTCCGAAGACCCTGACGTGCGAATACATGCAATGCTTCGGCACCATGACGTACCAACCTGCGAGATATCGCCTCAAACTCCTGTGGTGGGGACGCTGGCCTCCACCAGTTTCTTAAGTCTTGAGCAATAAAATACGAGCTCGGATCGGAAGCAGCGGCAAAAGACAGGCGGACCACATCTGTAAGGGACGACATCAATTCGAGAGCCGCTTCGTCTCGCAGGCGTCGGTCTTCCGGTCCCTCCTCGGAGAGATGGCCAGAATACAGTATCCTGAGCTGGTGACTGAACTCGGATCCGGCCGGCAAATCGGACGTTATCAGCTTCTCGCTGATTGCAGAATTGATACGTCTGATGCGGCGCGCCAGTGTATCGGATCGATTACGTGCCGATCCAAACAGGAGATCGACATTCCCGTTAATTCGTTTGAGAAATTCGTCACGAGTCTCGGCCGCAGCCAGAGCGACTTCCACCCATGCTCGCCTTGCCTTCTCCCCGAGGTCATCTCGAACAATTTCTGAAAAGGCAATCTCCACCACTTCCGGTGAAGGATTTCGCTGCAAGGCTTTTGCAAGGTACCAACGATCTTCGCCATCCTGGAGCGCCTCAAAGGAGGGCAAACCTGCGTCAACTCGCTGGTCCACGATCGGGAAGAAGACGTTTTCCATTGGCTTGGAAACCGAGGCTGCCCGTCCCGCAATCGACAGGCTGCTCCAAACGTCCAAAGGGCTTCCCTTCAGAATAGTTTCACGCAGCCCTCCAAGAATACGCCCGAACTCGTCGGTCTCGACAAACTCCTTGGTGAGCCTGCGGTCCTGGATGACCTTGCGCAGAGCAGCCACGACATCAGGCTCAACAAGCTGGTCGCCTTTTCCTGGAGCGTCTTCCTTTTGGCTCATGCTCTACCTCAATCAGCTCCTGTGCCAGGCCTTGGGTGGCCTGACTTCGCACGGCAACCAGCACAGGCTTCGTTTTGCCTTGGATGCTCGACCAATATACTGAAACGACGCCTTTTTAAGGGCAAGGCCAAAGGACTGCTGGGCTCGGAGCTGATTGTCGCGCGCCTAGCTCGGCGATGCGCCGTGCACGGCGCGGCCTCCAGCGGAAGCGAACCCTTCTTGATCACGCTTGCAATGAGCCGCCACTCGGAACAGTCCATCATGCACGGCGCCCTTCGAACCGAGGTTTCAGGTGCATATGCAGAAAAGCTTCAAGCATTCGGCTCAAGGCATCGCTCTCTTCTCCTGGGAGCCGGACATTTGCGCGGCCAAAATTATCGAGTATCCAGTCACCTATGTCTTGCTCGGCGCCATTGAAGCCGAATTCAAGCCGGTTGACCCAGATATCCTTGGCGAAAGTGCTACCCGCGCGCCGCGTACCATAGTGTTGGCTTGTAAATCTCGGCGAATAACCTGTCTGCCCAATTCGAAGCCACTCCTGATCGCGAAAGAACAGGTAAACTCCTCGCGCGTTCTGCAGTGGCGTGGGTCTTTTATGAGGGCCGTCCTCAAACTCCAATTGGAGAGGCGGCAGCTTAAGATCCTGAACACCATGAATTTCAACAAAGCGATCCAGAAGTTCTCTAAGGATTTGTTCCATTGATCCCTATCTTGTTCTGACGCTCTCAGATAACTCGAGGTATCTGCAGAATGCATTCGCAAGCTGCATCTGCCGCGGCGTCCGGCACTCCGCCTCGAACACTCTAGGCGAGGCCACCAGGACCGCAACGCACTTGGCTCGCGAGATCGCCACGTTGAACCGGTTTGCGCTGTACAGGAATTCCATGCCGCGCGGCGCGTCTGCATGGCTCGAGGTGGCCATCGAATAGATTGCTATCGGCGCCTCTTGCCCCTGGAACTTGTCAACAGTACCGACGCGCGCACTAGGTAACCGCTGTTGAATCTCAAAGACCTGCGCGTTGTGCCGCCGCTCGGGTACGATCCGCATCCAGATCCCAAAACCCGCGGCCTCGTCATCAATGCAGTTGAGGCAGAGACCGTTCGGACGATCTTCGCGCTTTACGATGACCTCGGCTGCCTGAACGCTGTCATGCGCCGGGCAAATGAAATCGGGCTACGCTCGAAGCAGCACCGCTTCAAATCCGGGAGGGTCCAGGGCGGCAATCCGTTCTCACGCGGCCAGATTTATGCGGCTCTGCGCAACCCGATCTACATCGGCAAGATCCGCCACAAGACCCGGGTCTGGGATGGGCAGCATGAGCTGATTGTCTGCGAGGCGGTTTGGGACCGGGTTCAGGAAAAGCTGTCGGCTGCCAGTGCACGGCCACGGGGGCGGAAGAAAAGTGGAGACCGTCACGGTGCGACCCGCGTCGCTCCGCTGACGGGCAAGCTGCGCGATGACACCGGCGACCGGCTTACCCCGACGCACACCCAGCGTCATGGACGGCAGGTCCGATACTACGTCTCGAACCGATTGATCTCAGGAGGGACGGATCCCCAAGGCTGGCGATTGCCCGCTCCGGCACTGGAGCAGGCTGTGGCAAACGCCATAGCAAGGCACATCGGCGAGGTCGCACGCCGCCACCAGATTTGCGCAAGACCCGATCTGCAGCGCAACGATGCAATCCAGGCAAGAGCACTACGATTCACCAGCCGACTCTTGGAGGGCGGGCCGAATCTTCTGCAGAAAATCTTGGACGATGGGCAGATCACGAAGCACAGCGTTGTCCTGCAACTGAAGCCGCGCAGCCAGCACCGTAATTCGTGCTGCAAGCGCTGGAAATCGAGGTGGCTTGGCTGTTTCTGGTGGCAACATGTCCGGATGTTCACGCTCCGCACTCCGCATAAGTTCCTGATCACAAAAGTGTCTATAGCGAGCGCGTCGTCGAACTGCGGAGTTGCGCGAAAAAAAATTGAAGCCGGCTGAGAAGTCTCTTTCCCGGCAATATTCAAGCGGAGACGTTGGACAGCTTTCTCTTCACTGCGGGAAGTCGCTCGGGGAGGACCCGGTTGGCCCTCTGGCCCGCCAAGACGGAGCCAATGATGATCAAGGCACCCAGGAGTTGAACGAATGACAAAGATTGGTCGAGCCAGATCCAGCCGAGGGCCACAGCTGTTACAGGGCTCATCATGCCCAACATGGCTACAGCTCCAGGTTCAATTCGTGCCACTCCTCGAAACCAAAGGGCATAGGTTGCGGCCGCGCCAACGAGTCCTAGCCAGGTCAACCCCACAACGTTTGTGACGGACAGCGTTGGCAGGGGCGGCTCGCAAATCAGTGCCAATGGCACCAGTATCAAACCACCTGCCGTCAATTGCCAGGCGGTGAAGCTCAATGCTGAGACTGGTGGTTGCCATTTCCGGCTCAGAACAGTTCCCGCCGCCATCGACGCGGCCCCGCCAAGACCTGCGGCAATACCGACAGGGTCCAACGCGGCCTCCGGTGTGACAAGCAACAGGGCCACTCCCAAAACACCAGTCGCCGCTGCCGCAACTGCCCCGATACGGATGGGAGTGCCGAGCCAGCTATGCGCCATGAAGATAACCATCATTGCCTGAAGAGCACCCAAGGTCGCCGCAACGCCGCCCGGAAGGCGATAGGCTGCAATGAACAGCAGCACCCAAAATACTGCAAAATTGAAAGCGCCCAGCAGAAAAACCCTACCCAGCCAGGCACGGTGAGGCAGACAGCGTGTGAGCGCCAAAAGGAGCAGCCCAGCCGGTAGCGCGCGCAAAGCCGCCAAGGTGATCGGGTAGCCGTCCGGCAAGGCCTCGGTCGTGACCAGGTAGGTGCTGCCCCAGACGGCGGGTGCCAGAGCGGTCAGACAGATGTCGGTTGCGCGGGACATGGCAGAGCTCCAGATTCTCAATCACCACAGAGTGTGGATTTTCAGGCGGGGACGTTGCGGACACGGCGGAAGCCCCATGTCGCGACGCAGTTCAGGTGGCAGATCGCAACGCACATGGCGTGGCGGTTGGATGGGTTTGAAAACCCGTCGAATGATGCGTTTCATGGCGTTCTCCTTTCAGGCGACTAGGCGCATGGCAGTTCGCAACTGCGCGGCAAGGTCATCGGTTGGCCCATTGACCAGACGAGTGCCGGTTTCTCGTATGATGAGGGTCGGAACAGAGTGAACTTGCAGAGCGCGCGCGCGGTGCCGGTCTTGCTCCACCGCCCGGACCGATGCTGGGTCCCGGAACACTTCGGCAAACAAGCGCGCGTCGTGACCCAGTTCGTCTGCGACGCTAAACACAACCTCGGTGTCCGCGACGTTGCGCGCCTCGCTGAGATGGGCCAATTGGAGGCGGTCGAACATATCCCAATGGGCAGGCTGTCCGCCCAGGCGTTCCGCTGCCTTGCAGCCGATGGCTGCGGTCAATCCATGCGGATAGTCGAATTTGGCCGTGCGCATCGCATCGATATCGACCAATTCGGGCCGGTCGCTGACCTGTCGGCAAACCGACCAATGGCCCAGAATGGTCTCACGGGCCTGATCCGGTGTGCCCCACCAGGCTGCCATTTCTGCGCGACTTGCCTGCAGGACAAAAGTTCTATGCTCGACCCTTATATCGAACTCGGTGACAAGCTCGCGCAACCGCGAGGAAATGTTGAAACACCAGCAGCACACGACATCGTGGTAGAACTCTACAGTGAGGGTCGCCATCACGCGGCCTCCTCATGAAGATTCGCCCCGGCAAGCCGCACTGCGATCCGCGCAACATGTTTGCCCTGAAACCGCGCACCGGCGAGATCCTTCTCTGTAGGACTGCGCGAGCCATCCGCGCCAGCGATGGTGCCAGCGCCGTAGGGCGCGCCGCCGACGATTTCGTCAGCCGTGGTTTGGCCAACATAGGTATAAGGCATGCCAACGATCAGCATTCCAAAGTGCTGGAGCGGGACTTGCGTAGTAAGTAGCGTCGCTTCGTGCCCGCCATGCTGCGAGCCGGTGGAGGCAAAAACCGCCGCGACCTTGCCAACCAATGCGTTGCGCGCCCAAAGGCTGCCGGCTTGATCGAGAAAGGATTTCATCTGACCCGCCATCATGCCGAACAGGGTTGGTGTGCCAAAGATGATAGCGTCGTAGTGCTCCAGGTCGGGAGGGCTTGCCACAGGGGTTCTGTCGTCAGCGAACCCTGCTTTTTGGCGAATATCTTCAGGGACGGTTTCCGGAACGCGACGCAGTTCGACATATGTGCCGGCGACGCTGCGCGCGCCTTCCGCCTCAGCCTCTGCAAGGGCGCGGACATGACCGTAGCTGGAATAGTAAAGAACGAGAATGCGTGTCATTTTGAACCTCTCAGGCGTGACGTTTGCTTGCCAGAGAGAATGGGAAATACCCGACCACGGAGTAAGCGGTCTGGCTTGACTTCATTCTTTACGCAGGTTGAATAATCTCAGTCGCGCAAGGTCGATCGCAAATGATCGACAAAGGCCGATACCTTTGCATCCGCACCCAGTCTTGATGTTGTTACGGCAAAGATTTCGGGCGCCGGAAGCTCGTAGTCAGGAAGAACGCGGACCAGATCTCCTCGCGTCTCAGCGCGGCGCGAGACGAAATCGGGCAATGTCCCGATACCTTGACCTGAAATCAGCAAATCTCGCAGAACAAGGCTGTTCCCCACCCGGATCATTGGGTCGAGCTCTATAGTGGTTGTCCCATCCGGACCAGCAAGCGTCCATGTGGTGAGGTGATCGCCAAGAAGAAACCCAATCACTTTGTGCCGGGCTACGTCCTCGGGTTTTTCCGGCATTCCGGCCGACGCAACATAAGCTGGTGAGGCATACACTCTTTGCCGCACCGCTCCGATCTTTCGGGCAACCAACGCCGAGTCTGGCATCGCTGCACGAATGCGGATCGACACGTCAAAACCGCCTTCAACCATGTCAACGACGCGATCATCCATCGACAGCGTGACCCGCAAATCAGGATAGGACGTCATGAAGTTCGGCAGCATCGGCGCAATCACCTCTTGGCCAAATGAGCTGGACGCATTGACGCGCAGGTGTCCACGAACCGCTCCGGCCCCCTCCCGGATGCGGTTCTCAACGTCGCCTACCGCAGCGAGAATGTTCTGCGCCTCCTCGTAATACAGTCGGCCCGCATCGGTGAGTGACATGGACCGAGTGGTCCGGGTCAGAAGAAGCGTGCCCAAGCTTTCTTCCAAGAGTCTGACCTCTCGACTCAGCAACGCTGGTGACACGCCTAAGTCCTCGGCCGCGCGCGCAAAACTTCCACGTTCCACAATGCGCCGAAAGGCATGCATGACCGCCAATTTGTCCAAAGCCGGGCACCCTTTCTACCGAATTGACGGACCTGACAGACGTTTGGAGCTACTGATAGCACGCGTTTTGCCGTTGTGCGATGGCTAGAAGGTTTGACGTAGATAGCTGCTCAACCATTGAGGTATCTGCGGTTTGAATCCCGAAAGCGGATGATTAACTATTCGATGAGTGCAAATTCGATGGTGGGTAGCGAGTCAACATGACGGAACGGAATGGGCGTTTGACGGCAGAAGAAGCAAAAGGTCTTCGAACTGCAAAGGAACTTGAAAGTCACCTGGCCTGGCTTGACACGTTCACCCCAGCAGCTCTCGGGGTCCTGGCAATCGCTTCCGGGATTTACACTTATCTTGGCGTCTCATCGCTGCTTGAAGATAACGGGGCCGTCTCGTTTTTTGCGGCTGTGGCTTACTCCGTTGCGGTATCTGTCGGCATCTTCGTGTTCTGGAGCTATATGCTGAGGTTGCTTCCGTCGATGCGCACAGCAAGTGGCTTCATCGGATTGACCGTTTCTACGATAGTTGGGTCAATCGCGATTATTGCGATGTCCAGTTGGTTGAATGCGGCGGCGCTAGCCGGTTCTGCTGCGGTTGAACAACACTTAGAGAACACAGTTCGGGATTATCAGGCGGCATTAGAACAAGCCAATGATATTGCTTTGAGTGGCCAAGCTCTGGGTCGTGAAGTGGAGCGTGCGCGCCAAAGTTTTGAGGAATTGGCGGAGTTGGAGCAGTCCGGCGATCTTTCCGGAACAGCCGGACGGGGTGCTGTCTTTCGCGTGCTGACACAGAAGGCTGAGGAACTCCGAAACTTGGAGGAGCAAATCGCCGCCCAGCAGCAACCGATCGAAGAAGCTTTCCAACAGGGAAATGAAATCCTCGCAAAGATGCGCGAACTAACCGTTGCGCCCGGGCCAGTAGAGCGCCGTTCAGTGCAGTTTTCTGAAGAGAGCGTAAAGCTGGCTGGAGTAATCTCTCGCCTGAACCAATACAGCGTAGCACCTCTGGTGGCGCGCGCGGCGGAAGACCTGCCTTCTTCAGTCGTTCTCCCAGAACTGGATGGACGTAGCTCTGATGTCCGCAGTGCGCAGTCTTCAACTATCAACTCTGTGTTGAACGCACTCGATCAACGCAGCAAGACGCTTAAGAACGCCGCTGACGAGGTTTTGGACATGGAGCCACCGATTGAGACAGCCTACAATCCAATCTCCAGCGCTGACGCGGTGATTATCTATGCGGGCAACTTTGTGCCCTCGTGGGCGGGGGCAATTGCCATCGACTTGTTGCCTGCGGTGCTGGTCTTCGTGCTGGCAATAACTCAAGCCGCAATTCGTAGTGGAAAAGACGGCATGAGTATCGAGGACACTCTAACGCTGTCCGATCTGAGAGCGGCGATGAATGCGATGAAGGATGTTGAGGCCACGCTTGGTGTCGCAGACGCTGCCGTAATTGAGCGGGCGACCCAGAAAAAAGACGACGCGTGATGAAATACCTATCGCGCTTCGATCCGCGTTCCGGTCTTAGATATGTGCTGATCCTACAGCTTGTCATCGCAGCGGTTCTTATCTTTAGCGATGTCGCAGAAGAGTTCTCAAATCCGTTCAAAAATCGGGTTGAACTGCCGTCTGGACCGGTATCACCTGGTGACCAGCGGCGTGAATATCGAACCGATCGGACTGACCCGACGCTATTTTTGAACGATGAACCGCAGGATTTGCCGGTTCCGGCGAATTTTTCCGCGCGTTTGGATTTTTCTGTCAGTGAGCTCGACGAGTTTGGGCAGGTGCTTCTGTTAAGCGGTCAGATAGAGACTGGGGACGCTGATCGGCTCATTTCATACCTTTCAGACATGAACGAGAAACCCGGCTTGGTAGCGCTACACAGCCCCGGTGGTCGTGTCTCAGAGGCACTGACTATCGGACAGCATTTGAGGGAAGCCGGGGTAAATACCGGAGTTCTTGCAGGTTCTGTTTGCATGTCGTCATGCCCGTATATTCTCGCGGGTGGGATTGATCGTCTTGTGTCTAAAAAAGGGGTCGTCGGAATGCATCAGCATTACTATGAACAGCCGCGTATGATCCCGGTGGTGTTTGCTGTAGAAGGCATTCAGAAGGGACAAGGCGAAACGATGCAGCACCTCATCGAAATGGGCATCGACCCAGCGCTCATGCTCTATTCGCTGAATACACCTCCGGATCAGATTTACGCCTTGGTTGCAGATGAGCTAATCCAAACAAGGCTTGCCACTCAGATGATCGAATGACGAAAGACCTAGGATTGTATTTGTTTTGAAAAGACTAGTTGCCACGTTGATTTTTTCTGCAAGCGCCGCATGGGCCGGTGGAGTGCAGGTGCGAGATGCTGATACGATTGTTGTAAATGGAACACCGGTGAGATTGCAGGGTGTAGATGCACCGGAATTGGGAACCTCTGCTGGGCGAGATGCACGCCGATGGATGGTCAACTACCTGCGTGGCAAATCTATTGAGTGCAAGCTTACAGGAGAGCGAACCTATGATCGCTATGTCGGCGTTTGCTACGCCGATGGCAGAGACATTGGAGCAGCTGTGATTGCAGCTGGCTATGCTCTTGACTGTGCGCGATATAGTGGCGGTCGCTATCGGAGTTTAGAGACTTCAGCCGCGCGATCGAGGTTGCGAAGAGCTCCGTATTGTTGAGTTTGATCCTGACAAGTAACTAGCACCGGCAACGTCCTTAGAGCGACAACTACGGTCTGACCCATATCGATCCGGACGACGTCTCAGGCGATATGAGTTTTCTAGATCTGGGCTCGCCCCTGACCTATCAATTCAGCGGCGGTGCAACGGCAGGTGCCTACCTCGACTATGCCGATGCGGATATCGATACCGGGCTTGGGTTCGATCTGTCAGGTGGCACAACCTCTTATGGTGTTACGGACGGTTATGGGAGCTTTGGCTCTCTGAGCTGCGCCAAACCGGAACGCATCCCCTTCCGCATTTTGAGAGAATTCTAGGACTTCGTTAATAAGGGCTACGGATCCCACAAGTTGAATCTTCAGCCATTCCCGGACCCGGAGCAAAGCGGGTTGTGGTCCAACCCATCGGCTATTCAAAGGCAAACGGTTTCTTTGGTGATTGCCATGGGTGGAACCATTCCCTACGATTCAGGGCTAGACGGAGAAACGGAATGGCAAAGATCGACGAAAGCAAAAAACAAGACACCCAAAAGCGTCCGGCTCAGGATGAAAACAAAGGGTGCGCACAAACCGGTTTGTCACCAAACCAAGAGGGGTCCGAGGAAAATGCAGCTCGTCGAGAGCGTCTGCGTGCCATTGCGAGCGATGCGGAAAAGCGTCTCAAGGGATCAATGAAACTGCTGTCTTGATGGCTTTCTCGTTGCCTAAGGACCTCGGCGAAATCCATAGTCGCTTTGCACTGATCGAAGGCGATAAGTCCGGATTGTAGCAACAGGCCGCGCCTCCCCAAAAATGATGCGTAGGCCAATACCGCAGATCGCGATCCAACTCACACAATCACCGGCCCCAAAAGGACCGCTACGCTCACAAGGCCCAAGGCTGTTCTCACCAAAATATTTGCTCGCCCAATCAGCGCGAAAGACAGCGCTGACAGCCCAAGGGCCAAGGCAACAAATGCCGTAATAGCAGCAGCTGGCTCCGACGGAAGTTGGATCAGATCCGGCCAAGTGATCATCCCGACCGGGATCAAATAGAGGCCGACACCTAAAGCCATCGCTGTCAGCGCCACCTTGATCCAGTTTTCTCCCGCCATCCCAGAAGCGATGAAAACCGCCCCACAAACGGGTGGCGTAATCGTGGATAACAGCGCGAACCAGAAAACGAACAAATGTGCCTGGAGTGGCTCAAGGCCAAGCTGCATCAAGGCCGGGCCGGCCACCGATACGCAGATCACGTAAGCCGCTGTTGTCGGCACTTCCATGCCCAGGATCAGGCAGGCAATTGCAGTCAACAACAAGGATGCCCACAACACGCCCCCCGACCCTTCGAGGATCACGGAAGTGATCTTGACGCCCAGCCCAGTTGCCCCCAAGACACCGATAATGATCGAGGCGCAGAAGATGATAGCTGCGATCATGGACACTTGCCGGGATGCAGTGACCAGCGCTTGGGTTACGCGGTCAGCGGTCCTGTTCACGTCGAACGTCAGCTTGCCATCGATCAGCAACAGGAATGCCCCAGCGAAAATGGCAAGGCATGCAGCGTATTGAGGCGTGTAGCCGGCTGCGAACATTCCGACCATCAACACGCTGAAGGGCACGAGGAAGAACAGGGACGTTACGACCACATCGCGCGTTTTCGGGCGTTGTGACGGGTCCAACCCCTTGAGCTCAAACCGGGTCGCGTAGGCGTTGATACCCACCCAAACCGCCAAGAAATAGAGAATGGCAGGCAGAAGCGCAGCCCCCATGATCTGGGTATAGGGAACGCCCGTGAGCTCGACCATGACAAAGGCGCCTGCTCCCATCAGCGGCGGCATGATCTGTCCGCCGGAACTTGCAACTGCTTCGACGCCCGCCGCCAGCCGCTTGGGGTATCCCAACCGCATCATGGCGGGGAGCGTAATGGCTCCGGTCGAGGCAACATTCGCGCTGGCCGAACCGGATATGGAGCCAAACAGCGCAGACGACAAAACGGAAACCTTGGCCGCTCCACCTTTGAGCCGGCCAGCGGCAGCGGCTGCCACATTCATGAAGCCCTGTCCCGCCTCGCCGGCGTTCAAGACGGCGCCGAAGATCACGAAAATCGATACAACGCCGACGGAGACGGCCGTGAGGCTGCCCCAGATGCCACCTTCCGCAATGGTCATCGACCCAAGGAAGGAACGCAGAGGCATGCCCGAATGGCCGAACTCTCCAGGAACGTGCTGACCGAAAAAGGCATAGAGCAGCGCGAGTGCTGCCACTGTGGGAAGTGGCCAGCCGATGGCGCGCCTTGCGGCTTCAATCACCACCGCCAAGAGCGCAAAACCTACCGCGACCTGAAAACGGCTTTCCAGGAAACCATATTGGTCCCCCAGCATTTCGTGGTTCCAGGCCACCCAAAGCGCCGAGGCGACACCGATTGCGGAAAGCACCGCACCTGAGACAAAGCGAGCGCGATCGACCACGCCGAACAAGAACACCCAAGGCAGAATGAGCGCCAGGTGCAACGGTCGACTGACCAGGTTGGGAACAAGGCCTAGAAAGACCAACCCGATGTGGAATGCGACCAGAGCCAATGCCAAGGCAATCCACAAGGCTCGCAGGCTCCACTTTTGCGGAAGATCAACCGATCCGCTCACGTTGTCTCCTTCCCGACAGAAAAACCGGGCCTGATCCGGCCCGGCCTCTGCTTAACCTGTCCGAGGGTCGAGTTACATTTGGTCGTCAGTCAGCGCAA
>NZ_JBXWSK010000092.1:0-12622 GCF_059613385.1 Ruegeria sp. BHSA162 | reverse complement strand
TCAAGCTGACCCGCGCCGCCGCTCTTAGCGAGTGGCGTCAGCTTTGTTCCGGATAGGTTCGCGGTTTCCGCGGCAAACTGAGACTGGTTCGAATTCGTCTGACAGCACCCCGAAGGGTGCTTTGTCGAAGAGATCAGTTGTCACCGAGCTTCGTGGAAGAACAGTCCATTCAATTCGATGGTTGGAAGCATCCCATGTTGCGTCGAGCAATCCAATTACAGGGTGCATCATCAGGCGGCCCAAGGAAACACGCGAAACCGGCGCGCCACCATCGATCAGCCTGTGACTTAGCTGCTCGACTAGCCCGCCAAGGTCGGCATCAAAAAAGGCCAGCTTCTGCAACCAATCTGCAATGCGGTCGAAAACATCCGCCATAACGTACACCTCTGCCACCATCTTGTTACAGCCGGAGGCTCATGTCATTGGGTTTGTCTTCGAACTCTCATTTCTCTTGCAATGGGTTTGCAAATTCTCACACGCGTACGCTCACGATTTTCAGACGAACGTCAGGTTCGAGTCCTCCTCAGACCTTGATCGCGTGCTCAGCATAGACAACGATTGGCTTGGTCTCTCGGCTGCATTCGACGACAAAGCAAAAGCATGTTTAAGGTTGTCAGCCCGCTTCGCACAATGGAGAATCAAATGCGTCGATCGAACCTGATGCTGCAAATAACTATGGGGGTAATGGGGGGTGCTGCATCTTCCCAACCGCTCTTTGAGGATTCCAAGGCCTTCAATCCTTCCAGCGAAACGGCAATGGCGATTACCGGGCCAGTAATCTTGTCTACCAAGCGGATAGTCTTCGAGACCGGCGCTTCTCTTGATCTCGAGGTTCATGACGCCAAGAGTTCAGGTAATTGGGGCGTGTCTGGTGACGTGCCTATTGCTCAGGTATTCCGGGTATCAGGTGACGTCGGACCGTTGCGTCAGGGAAACACGCTTTGTGGAGACCAGCCAATCACATTTATGGCGGCCTGGAACGAAGAAAGTTCTGGGTTCGACTATCTCGGCATCGCGATGTTTACGGGTGCGGCAGCGCCTACAAGCGTTGATGACCAGACTATTTGTGCGACCTATTTCTACTCGATGGATGTTTCGGGCTAATTCAGAAGTTGTCCGAGGCTAGCCACTTCGTCCGCAAAGTAGTCACTCAGTGAAGACGCAGCGAACAGAGGATGTGAGCCCCAAGTGACCGATGCTGCGCGATCGACCGACGGCGGCTGTGCGCAGAAAGTTGACTTTGCAAAGTTTCGCGCTTGTCCTTTCGAGGATGAATATCAACTGGCAAATTTCTGCCGGGGATCCGGCTGGGCTCTTTTCATTACCCATTAGATCGCCTTAAAACTATCCGACCCCTCAAACCGTCAATGTAATGTCTTGAAGAACAGCGACAGCAAAGCGAATACGAAACGGCCGTGCCTGCACGGTACTGCTCGCGCTGCGTTTGCGATGGGGCTTTTTGCTCTTGTTTCTGCCTGCGCTCAGGCCCCAAGCGGCGCGGATCTCGATCCAGAACGTCAGGCCATGGCGTTGCGCGAGGTCTCTCAAAAACAAGCTCGAGGGCAAAGGGTATGGTGCGTACCCTACGCACGTAACCTCAGCGGTATCGAAATTCGCGGAAACGCCAAGGACTGGTGGGGCAAGGCGCGCAATACTTTTGAGCGAGGCAATGAACCGGTTGTTGGTGCGGTCATGTCATTTCGAGCAACCCGAGGGATGCCGCTTGGTCACGTGGCTGTCGTATCCGATGTCGTCACTGACACAGAAGTCATCGTGAACCACGCCAACTGGCACCGCAACAAGGTATCATTGAAGATGGGCGTCAAGGATGTATCCAAAAACAATGATTGGACATTGGTCCGAGTTGAAAGTCATCCGGGCCGGTATGGCAGCTTCTACCCGGTGAACGGGTTCATTTATCCCAATGTTGGGGAATAACTTAATTCAATTGTGAACCGCACACTGTGCGTATCCGACGGATGGGTCACAAGCGGCTCAGTAGTTCACGCGGGCCAGTGACGGAAAAAGTCCGCAAATCGGATAATTGTGGCGGTAGAGCGAGTGACCGCATCGAGCCCTCCGTGGAAGTGAAGAATTTACGCAGCGAGCGCTTGCAGCAAGATTACCCACCGCATCGCCGAAAATCACCCGCTGCATGACAGAGGAAAATGCGGACGTTCAGGCAGAACGCAGCGAGATTGCGATCCGAAAGTTCCGCATTCCGGACCAAAACGACCGTTCGCGTCATACTATGCAGCCAGTAAGTCGGATGCAAAATTGCAAAAACTCGCGGCCGTTCACTCCGCCCTCTAAAATCACTTCAACCTTTAGCAATCTCTTACCAATCGAGACACCTTGAAGCTGACATGCAACGCTACCCTCGGCGAATGGCGCGAGCTTGGTGCAGCAAAAAGGCAGCTATTTGGGGCTGGCCGAGAATGCTTTGAGTTTGTTTGATGACGCTTTCTCGAAGTTTTTGAACACCGAAGCGACGACAGATTTTTTGCCGTCGCTTCGCCATTCCGCGAACTCAGTTCAGGACTTTAGGTAGGTGTCAAACCAATCAATGGTGCGGTCCCAGGCCAAGTTTGCCATTTCCTCGTCATACCGAGGCGTACTGTCGTTATGAAAGCCGTGGTTGGCATTCTCGTAGATGTAGGCCTCGTAAACCTTATTGTTGGATTGCAGCGCAGCTTCGAATTCCGGCCAACCTGCGTTGATGCGTTCATCAAGCTCTCCCATCTGAATCAGTAGCGGTGCCTGAATTCTAGCCACATCCTCAGCGGCCGGCTGGCGGCCGTAGAATGGCACGCCGGCTGCCAATTCGGGGTAGGCCACGGCAATTGCGCTGACCACACCACCGCCATAGCAGAAACCTACAGCGCCAACTTTCCCAGTACAGTCTTCCCGGTTCAACAGGTATTCGAAGCCATTGAAGAAGTCATTCATCAGCTCGACCCGGTCGACTGTCTTCTGCAACTCGCGCCCATCTGCGTCGTTGCCGGGGTATCCGCCAACCGACGTTAGGCCGTCAGGAGCCAGTGCCATAAAGCCTGCTTTCGCCAAGCGTCGCGCCACATCTTCGATGTAGGGATTCAGACCGCGGTTTTCGTGTATCACGAGCACCCCGGGCAGGGGTTCTTCCACACCAGCGGGACGAACAAGGTAGCCTCGGACATCACCCGTTCCGTTCGGAGAGGGGTAGGTTATGTAGTCTGCGTGGATATCGGGATCGTTGAACGACACCTGCTGTGCCAGCGCATAGTTCGGGCTGAGCATGTTCAATAACGCGGCAGCCGTTAAGCCGCCAACCGCGAATTTTCCGGCGCGGTCCAGAAATTGGCGTTTGGTGATCTTTCCGTGCGCATAATAGTCGTACAGATCCAGCAGTTCCTGATCGAAGTCTTTTGCTGTCATGCGAGGCATGGTCAATCTCCTGATGAGGTGGCGATTCAATCCGTGGGATACTATCAGTTCAAAGGGTTATGGTTTGTTCGAAGTTCTAGGCAGGTCGGCTAAGATATTGCCGTAGCGGGTTCCTTCTTCGTGTGCTGATCGCGCAGAACGTTCTTTTGGACTTTTCCCATGGTGTTTCGTGGCAACTCTTGGACGAGTTCGTAGCGACGCGGATGTTTGAAGCGCGACAGCCTTTCCCTGATGATTGATGCAATCTGATCCGTGTCGAGTTCTACGCCTGGCTCAGCAACCAGAGCGGCAATGATCTCTTCCCCGAAGTCGTTGTCAGGGACGCCAAAGACTGCGGACTCCAGTACGCCATCGATGTCGTTTAAAACGTCTTCGATTTCCTTGGGGTAGACGTTGTAACCGCCAGTAATGATGAGGTCTTTTGAACGACCTACAATCGACAGGTAGCCATCCTCGCTGTATTTGCCCAGATCCCCGGTGATAAAGAACCCATTCTCGCGAAGTTCTGCAGCGGTTTTTTCGGGCATCTGCCAATAGCCTTGGAAAACATTAGGGCCGCGTATCTCGATCATTCCAACCGCCCCTCTGGGCAGTTGCTCACCGGTTTCAGGATCAGTGACGATCACCTCGATGCCGGGCAATGCCATGCCAACAGTTCCTGCGCGACGTTCGCCAGTATAAGGGTTCGAGGTGTTCATGTTTGTCTCGGTCATACCGTAGCGCTCCAGGATGCGGTGGCCTGTGCGCGCTTCGAACGCCTGATGGGTTTCGGCCAGCAATGGGGCAGAGCCCGACACGAACAGCCGCATGTTCCCCGCAGTCTCTTTGGTGAAACCGTCATCCGCCAGCAATCGAGTGTAAAAAGTGGGGACACCCATTAGAAGGGTTGAATGCGGTAATTCCTCCAAGATCATTCCAATGTCGAATTTTTCCATGAGCCGAACTTCGGACCCGGCGACTAGTGACGTGTTCATCGCCACAAAAAGCCCGTGCGTGTGAAAGATCGGCAACGCGTGAACCAAGCGATCGTTTTTTGTGATACCCCACAAATTCGCGAGAGCTTGTGCATTGGTCAAAAGGTTCTGGTGGCTCAACATTGCGCCCTTAGAGCGACCCGTGGTTCCCGACGTATAAAGCAAAGCCGCAAGGTCGTCCGGGGCGCGATCAACGGTTTCAAACTCGCGCGGCTGCGTGTCAGCTTGGCGGCTTAAGCTTGATTTTTCACCGCCAAGGGTAAGCAGCCTTGCGCCATACTGATCCGCCAATTTTTTGATCTCAGCTTCGTCTTTGTCGTCGCAGACGATCACCGCAGGCAGGGCGTCAGATGCGAAGTAGTCCAATTCTGCCATTGTGTAAGCAGTGTTTAGCGGCAAATAGACAGCACCTGTCTGAACCGAAGCGGCATAGAGTGCAATCGTATCGGCCAACTTTGGGGCCTGCACAACGATGCGGTCGCCAGGAGAAACTCCGCTGTTCTGCAAAACATGCGCGATCTGCGCAGCGCGTTTCAGAAACGCGTCATATGACACTACCTTTCCGTCATCGAGTAGCAGGAACGGAGCCTCGTTTCCCACGTGGTGGGCAAACAAGCTGTCATAAAGTGTGTTAGTCACGCTGGATTTTCCTCTGGTCTGGCCGCAAGTACTGCGGTTGAAGCCGCGCGCACGGAACGCGAGGTTTCGATTGTGGCGTGCGTCACAAATTCTTCGTGGTGACGTTCAGTCTTTTTCAAGTCGTAGAGGTAATTGACCATAGCGCCGCCTGATTGGGATCGTCCGTTCTGTGACGGATCGGCCCCGGCATGCAGTTCGTGAAGCTCGGCGCCATTGCCCAGGTGAAAGCGGGCCACAGGGTCCAGCGGCATCCCATCCTCGCGCTTGGCTTGTAACAGGTATCGGGCGGCCATCGCCCGCACGTCCTGCGGAGGGGCTGTTCCCGCAAGTACGGCTTCGGCAGCATGGCCATGCTCGGGATGTCCTGTTTCGCCAGCTAACCACCGGTTCATACCGGGTATCGGAGACAAGGTCACAAATGTGTCGAGGCCCGGAAGCTCTCGCGAAAGTTCGGTCACAACCTGTTTGATCAGCAGGTTTCCAAAGCTGATACCCGTTAAACCCCTCTGGCAGTTTGAAATTGAGTAGAATGCGGCGATTTTGGCCTGTTCTGGTTCGATCGGTTCTCGACCTTCGAACAAAAGCACATCAATCGCGTTCGGAATCTCAGTCGTCAAAGCAACTTCGACAAAAATCAGCGGCTCATCCGGCATTGAGGGATGAAAAAATGCAAAACAGCGACGGTCGGGTGGGAAAAGCCGGCGCCGCAAGTCGTCCAGATCATGAATCTGATGGACGGCCTCATACGCGACGATCTTGTCCAGAACGCGGGCTGGTGTATCCCAACTGATTTGTTTGAGGACCAGAAAACCCCGGTTGAACCAGCTTCGCAGTAAATGCACGAAATCTACATCTGTGCGCTTGAGTTCGGGGTTGGATTTGAGATAACGCAGCAGGTCAACGCGCATTGCCACAAGCTCTTGCGTCGCGCCGGACGGTTGATTCAGACGGCGCAGCAATTCTTGCCGTTTGGGTTCAGCCGCCTCGCTAAGCCTTTTATAAAGATCGACACTTCTACACTCGGCATAACGACGCGCCGTCTCAGACAGTTGATCCGCGTCTAACTCAAGCTGGTCATTCAAATAAGCGAAGAAGACCAGTTTTTCCGGGTCGTCCAAGGTCTGGTATCGATCCAGTATCGTTGATGCGAGTGCGAAACCTGACACTTCACCTTCCGCAGACAAGAGTGCTTCACATAGCTCTGATATGGATCGCTTGTCATCCTTGCCCCGCTTTTTGCCGGGGCGGTCGAACAGCTGATCAAGCAAATCGCCCAGAAACCAGTTCCGCTGCATTTCACGACTCCATCTGACTGCTCAGATACTCACCGGTTCGACGGTAATGATCGATCAAATGCCGCGTTGCGCTATCTGCATCGCGATCCAGTGCTGCGTCCAGTATTTCCTGATGCTCTGCGTTGATATCGCGCTTTTTGTAACTCGACCCGCCAGCCGCCAGATATCGATAGCGGATGTTCAGGTCGTAGAGCTGCGAGCAATACCGCAAGAGTAAAGGAAGCCTCGCATTGTCCAACAAGGCCATGTGAAACGCCTTGTGTGCGTCTTCAAAGTCGTGTTCCCCTTTTTGGCTCGCCTTTTTCATATGGTGGTGCCGCAAAACAAGCCTGTCTTCCCAGGCTGAGTCTGCATTGGCGATGGACTTGCGCAACGCGGTTTCTTCAAGACCGCATCGCAACATAAGGATTTCCTCGAAGTTGCATTTGCTTACTGGTGCAGCCCTGAATCCGCGCTGGTCAATTCGTTCCACCAACATATCCGATGTCAAAAGGCTTAGAGCTTCGCGAACCGGGCTTGCGCCGGTCTCAAGGAGCCCACGGAGCTGTTCGATCTTGAGCTTTTGGCCGGGCGGCAGCTCGCCAGTCAGGATCATTTCGCGCAGCTTTCGATACGCACCATGAGTGGCGGATGTCTCTTTAACCTCGGTATCAAGCATGGCTTCCATGTCTGGCATTCCCTTCTACGTGGTGCAGTCTGCTGGGAGCTCTTAGCTGAGCGTGCTCGTTCCAGTCGATAGCCCGATTGAGATGTTCAGCGAGCCCTCGTTTATCAGCCATCGCCGAAGTACAAAGCTGCGTGCACCGCTTTTGTGCATCGGGTCATCTTCTGCCAGCTTTCGGGCGGCTTCGAGACTGTCGGCCCTATAGATGATGAGGCCAATCCCTTGCATATGCTCGCCGGTTTCATCCGACATGGGGCCTGCAAAAGCCAACTGCCCCGAATGTTCAAGCTGCGCCTGATACGCCAGGTGATCTGGCAGTGAAGCTTTTACATCTTCGGGCGCTTTGGCTGGCGTGCTCAGCGCGACGTAAAGCTCCAACGCAAGCGCACCGCGGCTTTTCGCATCTGATTTGTAGTCTGCCCAAGCAACCATTCGCGGCCTCCAAAAATATCGATATTATTTGACATATTGCAAAATAGTCGGCAAAAATCAAGCAAGCTAACATGGAAGGTGACAATGAAATACCTGGTGGGAGAGACTTCGGAAGGCACAGCGGTTTTTGCCGTGAACGGTGAAAACGCAGTGAATCTAACGGCTTTGGACCCTGCCGTCGGTTCCGATTTGATGGGTTTGATTGGCCAGCCAGGTCTGGCCGACTCGCTGGCTGAAAAAATCATCTCGGCGGAAGCTGTGCCGTTATCCTCAGTCACACCGGCGTTGCCCGTGGCGTCACCCGGCACAATCATTTGCATGGGTTTGAACTATACGGATCACATCAAAGAGGGCGGCTACGACATCCCCGAATATCCAACGCTGTTCATGCGCGGTAAGAATTCGATCATGGCGGCGGGCCAACCCATGGTGCGGCCTGCGTGTTCGGAAAAACTCGACTACGAAGCCGAGCTTATGCTGATCGTTGGAAAACGCGGCCGCCATATCTCGGAGCAGGACGCGCTGGATTATGTCTTTGGCTACACTGTATTCAACGATGGTTCGCTGCGGGACTATCAGCGCAAAACCGTTCAGTGGACGCCCGGCAAAAACTTTGATGACACGGGCGCGATCGGTCCTTTCACCGTGACGCCGGATGAGCTGCCCGAAGGAGCATCAGGTCTGAAGATCGAAAGCCGTGTGGGCGATGAAATCCTGCAAAGTTCGAACACGGCCAATATGATCTGGGGTGTCCGGCAGGTAATTGCGACGATCTCGGAATATACTACTCTGGAGCCGGGGGATCTGATTGCTCTGGGCACGCCACCTGGTGTGGGACACGCCAAAAAGCCCAATCCCCGTTGGTTGAAGCCCGGCGAAACCGTCGAGGTCGAGATTGAAGGCATTGGAGTTTGCGCCAGCCCAGTGATTGACGAAAAAGACGCCAAGTCAAAGGTCGCCGCAGCATGACCGCACCAACCGGGGCAGAGCTGGAAGCACTTCGCGCCAAGGCGCAGCAAGATCATCGTGATCTGCGCCAGCGCATTCCGCGATTGTCCGAAGATGCAATTGCCTTGATCCTTCGCGAGTCCAGGTCTCACTATGCCTGGACCGACCAGCCGGTTTCTGACGATCTGCTCGAAGAGATTTACGACATCACGATCAACGGCGCGACCAGCATGAATACGCTGCCCGCCCGCTTCGTTTTCGTGAAAAGTGCCGAAGGAAAAGAGCGGCTTGCCAAATCGTTGAAGCCGAAGAACGTGCCAAAAATGATGGATGCGCCGGTCACGGCGATCATTGCCTATGACATGGACTTCTGGAGGGAATTGCCTTTTCTTTTCCCGCACGAAGACCGACGGCCATTGTTTGAGAACAATCCCGAATATGTGGCCGATACAGCTTTTCGCAACGGAACGCTTCAGGGCGCTTATTTCATGATCGCCGCCCGAGCTGTCGGGTTGGATGTCGGCGCGATGTCCGGCTTTTCGAACAAGATCGTCGACGAGGAGTTCTTTGCAGGAACAACGCTCAAGTCGAACTTTTTGTGCAATCTGGGCTACGCAGATGAAACGGGACTGTTTCACAAGCTGCCTCGCTTCCCATTCGAAAAGGTTTGCTCTTATGCATGAGGAGGTGACCCAGTGGCCATGAAAGTGAAACCTGTCGTCACGTACCGCACGACAGCTCAATGCCCGACGCACGCGCGGACCGAGATTCCCATTCGTGATTTAGATGTTGTCGTAGACGAACCGGTCGAACGGGGCGGAACAAATCTTGGCCCGTCTCCGACCGAAACCGCAATGGCAGCGCTGATCGCCTGCACCAACGTCATCGGGCACAAGAATGCGCACCGTTTGGGAGTTGATCTTGGCACAGTGACGATAGACGCGAAATGCAGGTTGGATCGCCGTGGTGTCCTAATGGAAGAAGAGATCGATGTTCCGTTTCCGGAAATTGAACTCACTGTGAATTGTGAAACGCCCGCCAGTCAGGAGGAGCTGACACGCGTGGGTGAGGAAACGGCCAAATACTGTGCCATCGCAAAGCTGTTCGAAGCGGCAGGCACTGACCTGACCGTCAACTGGGTCAAAACAAGCAGCTAAAAGTCAACAGATCCGACTTTCTGGGAGGAGAGAAATGAAAAACTGGACCAAACGCAGCCTTGTTGCGGCTGCTGTGGCAAGCGTCATGGCGATGCCCCTCGCGGCAGAAGAGACCATATCAGCTGTTGTGATTGATGGGTACCCAGATCGGGCCTTATGGGTGAAGGAATTCACCAACTTCTTTATTCCAGAAGTGGATAAGCGGTTGGCCGAGTCCGGCAATTACAAGATGAACTGGCAGGAGAACTATGGCGGTTCTATTGTAAAACCCAAAGGTGTTTTGGAAGGCGTACAGTTGGGTTTGGGCGACATTGGCATCGTCACAACCATCTTCCATTCGTCCAAGCTGCCCAGCCAGGGTATCTCGGGGTCGACGCCCTTCGTTGCATCCGACGCCCGTGCTGTGGCCAAAGCCGTGGATGAAATCGCGCGTGAGTTCCCGGCGATGCAAAATGAGTTTGCCGCGCAGAACCAGGTTTATCTGGCAACAGGTGTGGTGCTCGATACCTATCAGGTTTTCTGTACAGAGCCGGTTTCGGCTGTTTCAGATTTGGAAGGCCGAAAAGTAGCCGGAGCTGGACTGAACCTCAGATATCTTGAAGGCATTAAAGACGCGGCCGGAGTACGTGGTGGCCTGACCGACTTCTACAATATGCTTCAAACTGGCCTGGTCGATTGTGCGATGCTTTGGCCCGAGGCTGCCAAAACATTCAAGATCGCCGAAGTAGCCCCTTACATGCTCAAAGCTGACCTGGGTGCGGTGAATTCCAAGACGATAACTGTGAATTCTGACTATTGGGCAAAGTTGCCGGATGAAGTCAAAGACGTTCTAAAGGCCGTCGCCATCGACTACCGTGATCATGTGGCCGGTATCGCTATGGACCGCGCCGCGGCCTCAAGGGATGCCTATACCGAAGCCGGCGGAACGATTGTCGAAGTTTCGGACGAAGAACGAGCGGCTTGGGCCAACGCTATGCCAAATGTTGCACAGGAATGGGCAGCCACCCTGAATGAAAACGGAGAACAAGGCGACGCGATTTTGGCCGCTTACCTCGGGAAGCTGCAGGACGCGGGTTTCACCGGAGTTCGTGACTGGACGGCCAAATAACTGGCTGGCGATCCACGAAAGGGGCCTTTCATGCTGAAGACCGCAGTTGCTGGCTTGTCGCGGGTCGCCAATTCGCTTGCAATCGCCGCCAACGCATTGGGTACGCTTGTCGTCCTGGCGTTGGTGGTCATTCTGAATGTTGACGTCATTGCGCGGGGCCTTTTTTCGGCCCCACTGCGCGGAACCTACGAGATGGTGCAATTCTCGGTCGTGATGATCGTGTTCCTGCAGCTGGCCGACGTTGTCAGAGTGGATCGATTGACGCGCTCGGACGGGTTTTTGAACCTGCTACACCATCGTCGCCCCGGTCTGACAGCCAACCTGAGGCGCATCATCAACGCCATTTCGGCAATCTTCATGGCCTTGATCGCTTATGTAACCTTTCCAGAATTTCTTCACATGTGGGAAACACAGGACTACTTCGGAGTGCCCGGTCTTTTCACATTGCCTTGGTGGCCGGTCAAACTGGTCATCGCGTGCGGTACTGCGCTTGCCTGCGTGATCTTCCTGCTCAAGGTCGTCACGGCGCAGGACCGCCCGCAACTTGTCCGCACCCCAGAGCATGACGAGGCTGCAGAATGACCCCGATCGAGATTGGCCTGATCTCGGTCATCGCCATCGTCTTTCTGATTTACGCGGGCGTTTACATTCCTATCGCTCTGGGCGTGGTCTCGTTCGTGTCGATCTGGCTGATGCGGGACAACTTCACGCTTGCGCTCAACCTGTTGAAAGTGGCGGTTGGCGATAGCGCGATGGAGTATAGTTTCGCGACAATCCCTTTGTTTACCTTTATGGGGCTCATCGTTTCAAAAGCGGGACTAGGCAGGGATATTTACGAGGTCATGACCATGCGATTTCGCAAGGTCAAAGGCGGTATCGGAATGGCGACCGTCGGAGCAAATGCCGTGTTTGCGGCCGTTACCGGGTCGTCCATTGCGTCCGCATCAGTGTTCACCAAAGTCTCGGTCCCGCAGATGATGGCGCAGGCATATAATCCACGTTTTGCGGTTGGGGTTGTAGCTGGGTCTTCGGTCTTGGGGATGATCATCCCGCCGTCGGCAATGCTGATCATCTATTCCTTCGTGGCCGAACAATCCGTTGGTGACATGTTCCTGGCGGGGGTCATTCCAGGGATTATGCTGGCAATCGCTTATGTCGGCGCGATTTGGGTCATGGGGCGCTTCACCCCAGCTTTCGTCGGTGGTCGTGTTGTTGAAGACACCGAGTGGATGTCAGGACGCGAGATCGCCTCCAAGACACTGCCGACACTGTTCATCATTACCATCGTGCTTGGTGGTATCTACACGGGTTGGTTGACGGCAGTAGAAGCAGGAGCCGCCGGAGCTTTTGTCGCGCTAATCATCGCGGTTGCCCGCAAGTCTATGTCTCCGCGCGCATTCTGGGACGCGTTGCTGGAAACCGGGCACATCACGGCGGCGATCCTGTTCCTGATTACGGCGGCTTCAATATACAGTCGAATGCTGGGACTGGCGGGGTTGCCCAATCAACTTCAGGACTTGCTTGCAGGGAATTCCGCGTCCTTTTGGTCGATCATGCTGCTTTATGTTCTTCTGATGCTGTTCCTGGGAACGCTGCTCGACACGGCGTCGATCATTCTTATCGTTGTTCCGTTGTTCCTACCTATGGCCGAGGCGCTGGATATGTCGCTGATCTGGTTCGGCATTATCACCGTGGTCGGAGCCGAAATCGGGCTTTTGACACCGCCTTTGGGCATATCCTGCTTTGTCATAAAATCCACGATCAACGACGACCGCATATCACTCAAAGACGTGTTCATGGGCGCACTTCCCTTTGCGTTCGTGATGCTGATCGTTCTGTTCATTCTGATCGAGTTCCCGATCCTCAGCCTTGCCCTGATTTAAGGAGGCCAAGATGCGCTCTGTCACCAAAGACAATATCACTGACGTCTTCATGGGGTATCTGTCCAAAGACTCCGATCCACGAATGCGCGAGATCAT
>NZ_JBXWSK010000091.1:0-12754 GCF_059613385.1 Ruegeria sp. BHSA162 | reverse complement strand
GTCCCGGCCGCCAGCACCGCTGTCGCCAATATCGCTCCAATGAAACGGCCGCGGATCAGGATGCCTCCTCGACGTAAAGCCGGACACTTGTCCGTTCGAGCACGGCCTGACCGGGGCGCCATCCCTCGCACCGCCAGCCCGATCGTTTTCACAAGTAACCTCATCAAACCCACCTTCTATAATGACCTTTAAGGGAAAGTAGCCCTGCGCGCGAATTCGGCTAGGTCCGCATGGTCCGCAACTGGACTATACGATGCCCGAGCGGAAAACGGCAGGTTTGGATTCGCGCCCATTTATTGCTTTTTCAATGGCCGCTTCGTGGAAGCCGTACCGCAACGTCACACGACACTCCGAGGCTTGACCGAACAGCCGATGCCGATTTCGCTGCACCAGCATCAGGCGGCTTCGTCCGCAGAGCAGTCATTCATGCCTGGCGCGGCGAATGTCCAATTCGAGCCCAATCTGTCTTATGCTGCGGAACAGCCGAATGTCCGCTTTTCTCTCAGGCAAACATCACGGTACGCGCCATTGCAATAACCTTAAGTCAGCGTGGAATAAACCTCGGCAACTCGCTGAAAGGTCCAATAGCAGGCGATAGCCGCACATCCACCGGCTAATCCCACTCTTAGGGACATCCACAAACTGGAGTTCACGCGCCGACACATTGTCAAGGCAGGCCAGAGTGCAAGAATAATGGCAACTTGGCCAAGCTCGACGCCAAGATTGAAAGCAAGCAGGCTTTGCCAGATGTTTGGAGATGTGACCTGCAAGATCTTGTGCAACACAAAGCTAAACCCAAGCCCGTGCAAGAGGCCAATCAGCGTTGTCAGAAGCACCATTGTGACTTCAGAGCGCGCATTGTCCTTAAAACTCATAAACGCTGTGACAGCTGCAAATATGATAGAAAGCGCGATCCCAGTTTCGACGGCAGGAACAAACCACGCGCCCGATGGCACAAACCCGAAAAACCCCAGCGACAGCGTTACGCTATGCCCAACGGTAAAACCGGTTGCACGCAGCAATAGCGCCCTGAGTGTCTGCGCTCCGATGACCAAACACACAACAAACAAAACATGATCCAACCCTTCGAGGATATGTCGTATGCCTTCCCAGACAAAACTCAGAAATCCTCCATACCCCTCTTGCTGAACCACCAATGGTTCAGTCATCAGGCCCCGAGATCGGAATATCTGCGGTGTGTCTGACGCGTAGTCGAGAATGAGGTTGGCCGTTTGGTCCTGATCGGGCAAGCCGGGGTCCAGCACGTTGGCAATGCTGTACGATTGGACCGGGCCGTCAGTGTCATAATACAGGACGAGATCGACAATTGTGTCACCAACAAAAAGCGGTGGCTTTAAGGCTGTTTCGGTGTCCACGGCCTGTTGAGCTTCGGCCAAAGTTGCAAATCCGGGCTCATTTCCAATGCGATGCAAGCGAACGGACTTAACTGTTCCTCTTAACCGCTGATTGTCGACCGACAGATGTAATCCACCTTCGGCGAATTGCCCCAGCCCATTGGGACCGCTCATGACAGCTTGCAAGTCGACAAAGTGGACCAACTGACCGTCGCTCATGGCATTGGTCGTGAATGGTGCAGCTTCCGGCAAGGCATCACCATTCTGATCACCGACCTTATCTGCAACCAGATAAGGCATGGGCGTGCGCATGTAGATACGTAGACCGTCTTCGGAATGCTCGACATGCGAAATTCGAACGTTGAGGTTAAGCAAAAAATGCGCCGAGGCTGATAGCGTCAGTGACAAAAGCACTCCGACAAACAGAGCGCCTAAAGCAAAAACCTTTGGTCTTAAACGCTCATGCATTTGGATCGCGAGCCTCGATTACAGTTAATCCATCCAGCTTCCAATGGCCTGACTCAGGTATGACCTCCGCCAGCACCCGAAACGTAACCGCGCGCATGTGGGCATGCCCCCAATGACCGCCTTGGGCTTTCACTGTCCATTTGGCCAGAGTGCTAAATCCACCCGGCTTGAGGGTCGGGTCAACGCGCTCTAAATTCAGGTCTCTAATTTCGGTAACTGTAGCAAGACTGCCTCCTGGCGTTCGGATCACGAGACCACGTTCAACCTCTGTTGCGATGTCACTCAGAGACGCTTCCGTTACAATGTGTGCCAGCTCTGCCTTTCTTGCTGTCGGCGATATTTCCAGGGTCACCGTGTTCAAGTTTTCGACCATCGAGCGCAGTATATCTTCCGCAACCTGCGGCTCAGGGGGCTCGAACTTCTTCCAGGGTAATTCCGGCAAATATCCCGAAAATACAAACGTTGCCGATGTTGCGGCAATCATAGTCATGCAACTGGCACGCTTTGCGACTTTGCCTCTAGTTAGCAGGAAAAAACAGAGTGAGACGGCACTGATAATCCCGGCAATCAAAGCCACGGTTAGTTTCTGCCGTTTCTGCTGTTCAACTGGAATCTGAGTAACAGATGCTCTTTGGTATTGGAGTAGGTGGTTCTGCCAGTGAAACTGAGGGTCCGCTGGTGTAACAGCTCCAAAGAACGGCCCGGCGATATCGTTTGAAATCGTTGCGACGCGGGAAATTTCCTGGTCAAACATATCCCATGTGACTGTCACATGATCGGGAAGTTCTGCCGATGAGAAAGACAGGATGGCGCCGATAAACGCATTGTTCACGGACACTTCCTTTCCAGGCTCGACAACCTGAAAACCCTGCGATGTTAGCTCCAGGAGCTTTGCTGTTGCGTTTGACGGTTGCACTGATTTGCCATCAATGGTCACAGGGTTACGTGAAGCCAGGAAGGACGCCGCCTGGTTTACGATCAAGGCGCTACGCTGTGGTGAAAGTGTTTGTCCCACTGTGAAAGTTTCACCAATCCAAGGCGCGAGTTCTCGCAAGCGGATCAGCGTCTCATGCCGAACTTCACGAGGTTCGATGTAAAGAAAGCTGGAAGTTCCGTCCTGCGCTTTTCGATTCAGGCTTTCAGCAGAAAAACGGCTATCCCACGGATCAGGCCAATGAATCCTTAACTCTGCTGGCTTTGACAAGAAGCGGAAATCCGTGACCGGAACCTCTCGGTCAAAAACCTGCATCCCGATTGTCACCAGGGGTTCGTCATCCCGCGATGGAGGCATTATAGTCAGCTCTTCGGGAAGTGAATTTTGAAACGGAAAGAACACTTCGAGGAACAAAACACGCGGATCTGTTGGCGGGCTGGGCACAATTTGACCCGAGAATGGATCGCGCTGACCCGCAAGCGGTGAGGCCCGGTCTATGCGCGTTCGGTATTCTAACTTTCTGATTTCAGCGTGTAGGGCCTGTCCGTCCCTTCCAACAATCGACAGCGCCCGACTTTCGGCTTGGGCAGAACCTTGTTCAGCCTCTGGCTCATCCCTGACGAAATCGGATGACCAACCGATTGGCAGCATATCCGTAAACAACGGAATATCTTCGACATAGACTTCAAGGTCGACGAAAACTCCATCATCTTTGACATGAAGGACAGCAATATTGGGCGCGACTTCCGAACCGTTTGTCAGAACGACATCCGCCGAAACGGTCTGTACACCCGAGGCCATCAGGCTCAGCATCAGGAAGAGCCAGTACAGATACTGCCAAATCGGAATTTTGTTCACTCCTGAACGTTAATTATCCGGCATTGGCGGTGGCGTGTAACCCTCCCATTTTCCCGCTTTGACTTTGTCGGACGGCTCTTTTTCTTTTGAACGCGGGGCATTGATGTACTCGTCGCTTACAGCTGGTGGCAACGCATAGTCATCAACACTCGCTTCCCGAACAACGATCTGGTCTTTGGTTACGTTGATCACCTGTAGATCTCGCGCCAGTGTCAGAGGCCCATCGTAGGTCGAACGGACACCTTCCAAAATCGCCTGATAATTTTCGGGTGAAAGAACAGAGTGATACCCGAGCGCCATGCGCGGTTCGACCGCGGACATCACTTTGCCAAAGGCCGCAGGTTCGGTATGAACGCGCGTGGCTACATAGGTCGCCTGTTTCATGTCCCAGCCAAAATAGGGGGCCAGTGCAGCGGGAGGCAGAAAAGCCTCGTGCGAAGCGATGTCCGCCCCTTTGGCATATTCGACATACCACTTGTTCGGGTAAGTATCGCCACCAAAGACGTATTTCAGCCCATTCCATTCCAGAGAGTAGCTCACGGAACCATCAAGACTGTGGATCGCAGGCCAGGACCGGATCGTGACATCGTTCTCCTGATAGACGATCTCGTTTTCCTGCATGTAGTCGAATTCGGTGACATCAAGCTTTGCTCCATCGTCCGGCAGCGCGCCCGTTCGCGTGGCCAAGTCCCAGGCATAGGCTTTGGACATACCCTCGACATAGGCTTTGGTGCCCAGTTCATCCTCTGATCCGGACGGGCCGAAGATGCGGAGCGGGGTATATCTGCCCGAAAGCCACCCCCCAACGTGGAGGCCCATGAAGTCTCCAACGTGGTCAACATGTAAATGGCTGAAAAAGACCTTGTCGACCTTTGCAAAGTCCGGTCGCAGCGAGAACAGGTTGCCCGTTGCGCCCGTACCCACGTCAAACAGAAAGACGTCCCCATTCCCAAGTTCCACATAAAACGAAATAGAAACTGCGGCCTTGGTTTGGTTTGGCATCCCTGTACCCAATGCCGTGATACGCATCTCATCCTCTCCGAGGATTTCAGTGTTGGGAAAGTAAGACGCGGGATAAACACCGTTTTCGATTGCACTGGCGCTCCGACCTGTCGGCAAGGCGTTTTGCGCCGTGGCTGTGCCAGCCAGTGTCATACCTAAGGCCATCAATGTGCCGGCTGCGGTTTTCATTAAGTTATTCATTGATCCCCCCTTCAAAGCGAAGCCTCTTAAGAGAACACGAATTCGTGAACCTCTCATTCACCATAGACATCTCTACGGTAGAACCATAGACTGCTCTATGTCAAATGAAGAATGCTGCAATCTGAATGTCAGAATCTAACACTCGAAGCTCACCTAAAAACGCCGCGACCAAAGAAGACTGGATATTGCTGGCCTACAAAGTACTCAACGAGGGCGGCGTTTCCGCGATAAAGGTCGTGCCAATGGCAAAGCGACTGAACCTGACAAGCGGTAGCTTTTATTGGCATTTCAAGAACGTCCGCGAGCTTTTGGATGAGGTTCTCAGATATTGGGAGCAGGAACTGACTGACAACGTAATCACACAGGCAAAGACATTTGGCGGCCCCCCGGAAGACCGCATTCTTCTTCTCATGAAAAAGGTCATTGAAGAGGACGCCGCCTTGCCAGATCACGCTGTCTCTGTGTGGGCGAATACCGATGAGAAAGTAAGAGAGGCGTACCAAAGAACCATCGGCAAACGATTCCAGTTCGCCGCCTGGATGTTTGAACAGGCCGGGTTTTCGAAAGAAGAAGCGAAAGCGCGCGGAAGACTGATGGTGACTTCGCTAATGGGAGACTCTTCGACCGGTCTGAAAACTCAAGGCGATTGGGAAAGGGTTATCGAACGGGAACACGCAATTCTTGTCGGAAAGTAGAAGATAGAACAAGAAAGTTGCCCGGCATTGTAAGTTTGCTCGAAACGGACAGACAATTTTTATTGCCTTGTAGAAACAGCTCACGCAACAATGCCAGAAGCCGACGTTCAGTCTGTGACCATCAAGGTCCGCTTCGTCCGCATACTGGTCGCTCATGACTTTTCAGCAAACGTCTGCATAAAGCTCAAAACGGACACGGAAGAGCGATTTGCTTGCCGCTGTCTGAAGTTTTGTATTCGGGAAAAATCGAAAAAATTTTTCTGAGGGGTGACGGGCTTTGGGGGTGCCAAGCTCCACTCGCCCCCGTGTTTTTGTTGGGGTGGGGGGGTAATTTCTGGATTTTGCCTGGCATCACAAAATCCACCCCGACGCTTGCCTCTTGATCGACGAAGCCTCACCGCATGCTGGTACCAAGTCTATCTCATTGTGTATCTCGATCGCCATTGGTTTGTGGTTTCGCGGGTTGAATGACGCAGGCCACGTCTCGCGTATTCTCATTCCTGTGCTTATGACGGTTCATGAGCGAGCCTCGGAAAAGATAAGTGCGCCAACATTGGCCAATTTGCGCCAACCGCTACCCCACCTTTTATTTGTAAATATTCAAATCGTGTTTGAGTTTTTCCGAACATATCTGCGCGGACGAATTGGCGCTTTTTGGGGTTTTTGGGCGCATGTTAAATGAAATCAGGTACTTAGCTTTTTTTACTTTTCGATCCCGCAAACTCCTTCACAAACAAAACTCGGGCGCTTTCGCTAATTTCGGGTGCATCTTTCGTCCGCTCCACTCGAAACACCCATCTGGCCTTTCGACCGGTACGCCCGCCGAGGTTCATGCGCGCGGCCCTGAGTGTGTAGGCGTCATCGACCTTGGTGTCGCGGTTGCGTCGCAGGTATCCCGTCACCGCTTGGTTTGATGGTCTCGTCTCGCCCGGAAACGCCTTTTCCATGATGCGATCACCGACATGGGTGTTGATTTCCTGAGCCGTAACCCAGTCACCCTCGGGCGGTTGCAGCATCCCGCCGACTTCGATCAGGGTGATGGCTTTAAGGAGGTCGCTCAGGCCGGACGGTGCGACCCCTTTGACATCCTCCTCTCCTGCCTCGACCCACGGCTCAAAAAAACCCGGCGCGTCGACCACGTTCAGCACTGGTCTGGCAACCTCGCGTTCCCACTGAGGGAACCGGCTCTTGGGTTTTACTGAGGTCACCTTGGCGGTGGCGATGCAGGCGAGTGCGCCGATGATGCGGCCTCGGTTCTCGCGCGTCCACCTGATGATGTCCGGGTGCTTGAAGTCACGCAGGACCATGTTTTCGATACCGCGCGGCACGAGGCGGATTTCGATGGCACGAGACGCTGTGTCCCCGACCATGAGGATGTTGTTGCCGGTCAGGGCGACAACCATGCCGGACGGCCCGGAGTAGGTCTTGGACACGCCCAGCACCCGACCGTTCCACATACCTGACGTGACGAGTTGGTGTAGGTCGCTGTAGCTGTTGCCGATGGTCGAGCCGGTGCGGACGTTATCGAAGGCGAGCAGCGACGCGCTCTCCATGACCGTGCTGGTGATCAGCTTGCCGCGTTCCTCCCGGTTGTCAGGCAACTGCGTCATGGCGGCGATTTGGCCGGTGACGGCGCAATTGAGGCAGTCGAGCAGGATGGACTTGCCGATGCCTGCGCTGGGCGCTGTCAGGGCGTTGAGTGGTATCGCCGACCCGTACAGGCTTGTTTTGTTTTTCAGCAGTGAAATCGCCAGCATCAGGGCGGCGGCAAAGTCCGCGTCTGTATCGAACGGGAAATCGCACAACCACTCGTCGCGCAGGAACGCGACGGCCTCCTGTGGGTCGTCCCAATTCTCAATCTCAGCGTCACCTGTTTCCAGCCACAGGCCCGAGGGTTCGTGGTAACCAGACCCGGCCAACAACTGCCCGCCATACAGGACCGGATGCGAGACCACGCCTTTCAGGGTGGGCAGCATTGGTCCCGCCGCCTTGGTCATGTGGTTGACGAGCGCGTTGGGGGCGAACACCGGCGTTGCAGTCACACCCCTGTCCGTATGTGTCACGCGCTGAAAATAAGCGATATGATGCAGGAGGCCGACCATGTGCCCGGTGGTGAGGGGTTCGGTGCGAACGACAAGGGCGGGGTCTTTAATCGGCTTGCCGTCCTCGTCGCTGATGACTTCGCCCGTGTGGTCCCGCCGTGTGGTGGTGAGGTAAGTTGAACGGGTCTTACGGATGCCGACACCAACGCCTCCATACGAGAATGCAAGACGCGCCTCGCCCAGTAACGTTTCGAGCAGCGGCGCACTATCCATGAGTAGGTTCGGGTCTGCGGTGTCTATCACCACCTTGTCGCCGGTATCCCGCGCCGCCTCGGTCACGAACACATTGCGGGCGCGCTTGCGCGCCTTGTCCCACTCGGTTTTGGCCTTCTGGTCCCGCGCTTTCTGTTCCAGCGCCGCAATGGCCTCGGGGTTATCCTCGACGGCTAGGGCCAGTTCGATGGCATCTAGATCTAGGACATTCCCGACCCGTTCGACATGCAGCGGCCAGCGCGCCCGTTGGTCCGCCACGCGCGCCTGCCAAATTTCGTTGTATTCCTCGTCGCTGCCCATAACGTAGGTTTTCTGGACGCCGTGCGCCTGACTGACGATGCGGCGGTTGCGGGTGTACACAATCGCCGTTGCGCGCCCACCGCCGTAGTCCGGTTCCAGCGGGTCGGACAGGTTTTCGCCCTCGTATGTGGCCGGATCTCTCAGCATGTCGCCGACTGTAACCGGTTCGCCGCTGCGCGCGAGGTACACCACATATGCAGCGTGGAGGATTGGGCGCTCGCTACTAGCCTGCTTTTCCAGCACCGTGCGACGCCCACGCTGGGTGAGCCGTTCAACCTCGGCGTCCACCTTCGCCTCACTGGCGTTCTCGCCCACGATGGCGATGGCTTCCGTCCTCAGGCGTTGCTCCAGCCAATTCTCGCGCCCAGCGGTGGCGTCCGCATCGGTTGCGCCTTTAGCCTCCTCCACCAAGCGGGTGTAGGTGCGTTCCTCAGCCGCAGTCAGGTCTTTGAACACCGCGCGGGTATCGATCAGGCGCTCACCCTCGCTGATGAGCCGTGCAGGCCTCGGGCGGCGCTGCTCCAGACCCTCGCCACACACGGCCCCACCGGCATAGTCCAACCGCGAGGGTTGATACATGCAGGGGTCGGTCGTAGCGCGGATGAGTTGTGCGCCGCTGCCCGAGATGAAAATGTAGCCGAACCTGTTCAGCCACATACGTTTGAGCAGAACGTCAGCGGCACGGGGTATGTCCGTGGCATCCGCGACACCGATGTAGAGGCGCTGCCCTTTCAGCCCGATCAATTGCTCGTCGGTCTCGCTGTCGTAAACGAATGAGGATGAGGACGGTGCCCACACAACGTCATGTTCCTCAAGGTCGGGGATGACCCGGCACAACTGCCCCCACAGTTCGTCAGGTGACAGGACCGCGTGGCCCTCCCGTGGGTCGTAGTCCATTGCCATAATGCCGGGGCCGTCGCTCCAAACGAAATGGCTCTCGGTTCGGGTGATGCCTTGTTCCATGTAGCGAGCCTTCGAAAACACACCCACGCCGTCGACGTCCACGGGAACGATTGGCAACCCGTAGGCCATGACATCCACACCCGGTATTACATTGTCGTTCAAAACTGCGGCGAACTCGGCCATGTCCGCGACGCCATCCACGTAGGCGCGTCCCTCGTTTAGGTAGCCCACCGTTTCCTTGTGCAGCGTCCCGTCCGCGTCGCGGCGGTAATGCTTGCCGCCGGTTTTTGGGTCCACCAACTGGATGTTGGTGTATTTGATCTGTTTAGGATCCATTACGGCGTTCCTTCCTGTTGCGCCCATAGAAGCTTGTGTTGCGGGCAATTCATCGTTTTCCTGCGTGTTTCGGCGGCTCGGGCAGAGGCGGTCACTGTTCGCGTCACTGATGCCCCTCCGAAACAGCACTTATTTCCCTCACGCTCGCTGGTTCAGGAGCGCCAGGTCCAGATCACGCGGCATCGTCTCGCTCCTTTGGCTGGATGCGGTTCCGTTCCTTGAAGGCGTCGATGCTGGCGCGGTCGATGCGCGTGACGCGCCCGTTCGAGTAGCCGGTCAACTCGCCGCTACTGAGCCAGCGCCAGACGGTCGAGGACGACACCTGCAACTCGCGACAGGTTTCCTTAACGGACAGGTCCGAGGATTGATTTGGGGTAGGGACCGGGGCGCTCATGCTGCGTCTCCTGCCACCTTAGCCAAAAGGGCAGGGTCGGGCACGTAGGCGTTGTTCGCCTTGTACTCATCTAGTGAGGTTCGAGTGATGCGCTCTTGCTTGCCTACGAAGTAAGTAGACAATTGCCCGGACGCTATCAGCTTGCCGACCGCATTACGCGAGACGTTCATCTCAGTGCATGCCTCGGCGATAGTCAGGTCAGGCTCTCTAGCCATGTGTCACTCCATTAATTAGGTCGTGACACTTGGCTAACAGGGGGTGTTCCAGATGGACGAATTCGTAACTCAGTTACGCGCAAACTATCTTTTTAGCGGTCCATTTTTCTTGAATTCCGCTCGTATCCAGCGGGCTATGCTGCCCTCGGAAGGTAGTTTCGCCACCTCATCCGCAGTCCGTTCTAACGACATCTCATCATAAACCCGTTCCGCGAGGTGTTTCGCCGAACCTGCCATGTTTGGGCTGCGTTCAACTATCGCCATCGCTCGCCTAATCACCTCGTCATGGTGAGGACGACGACCGGGGCGGGCGTTCTTACCGCGCGCGCTGTTGCGCTCGCTCAGGACGCTTTGCACTGCCGTGTAAGCCGATTCTGCCTCTATGTGATCCTCTCGGGGGTCAGGCCCGTCTAGGTTCAGCAGGCGCAATTTGATGAAGTCCAGGGCACTCACTTTACCCGGTGGCAGCGCCGCCAGCCGCTCGGCTTCTTCGCGGCTCACTTTCAGGCGGCGCATGATCGTGGCCGAGGTATCGACGCGCTGGGCGTCGGCGAACGGGTTGGGTTTCGGGTTGGTCATGCCCGTCCCTCCGACAACTGCACCACGCTCTCAGCGGTGAGCCCGTCGAGGAAGTCCGCCCATTTCTGCCACCATTCGGCGGCGGGCTGGTTCAACTCGGATAGCTGATAATGCGCGTCCGCCTCGCTGGTGTCAGGGCTATGTGCGGACAGGCGGTCGCGGATGTCCTTGCCGCCACCGTTTTCGGCAACCCAACTAAGCAGTGCCTTACGGTTGGCGTGGCTGGTGTAGTCGGTGGGTAGGCTCAACTCGTCGCGCTGCCGCGCCCAATTCAACGAGACAGTCTTGCGGCCACGACGACCGAACACACGACCCTCTCGCGTGGGTTGGTTGCGCAGCAACTCGACCGCCTGCGCCGAGAGCATGACCAGATGTTCTTTCTTGGCTTTCATGCGCTGGGCGGAAATGGTCCAGCGTCCATGTTCAAGGTCAATCTCCGACCACTCAGCGCCCAGCGCCTCGCTGATGCGGGTGCCCGTCAGCAGTTGCAGGCGCATGATGTCCCGGTCGATGTCTTGCAGTTCTTCAAGGCCCCGGACCATCGTGCGCAGTTCGGACATGGACGGGCGGTAGTCCTTGATCTGTGATTTCGGGGTCTTATCCAACTGCGGGACCGGTACGCCTGCGGGCATCATTTTCTTCTCGCTGGCCCACTTGAACATGCTTGCCATCGCCATGCGGATGTTGTGCGCCGCACCGGGCTTGTCATCTATCAGGTGGGTAAACGTCGCGTTCAGGGCCTCCACGTCCAGCGCGCCGAGGCGCATGCCGCCGTGGTTGGGCAGAACGTTCTTGGTGAGGATGTTCTCTGACCGCCGCCACGACTTTGTGCCGCGCGTCTGCATGGCTGTGATGTAAGCCTCGGTCAGTTCGTCCAGCGTCGTTTCAGACCGCTTGTCGGCGACCTTGGTGACGGGCTGCGCCCACGCCTCTCGTGCCTCGGCAAGGCTCATGGCGGGGTAGTGCCCGAGGGTGATTTGTCGCTGCCGCTTGCCTTTCTGGGTGCGGTAAATCCAACGCTTGCCCCGCGTGGTAGCTACAAGCGTAAGGCCCGCATATTGCGGGTCCGAGAGACGCCGACCGGGTTTCAGGCGGCGGCAGGCCAGATCAGTCAATTCCTTGGCAGCGGTTCCGTTCGCCTGTTCGAGGGCAAACGCAACACTGGCGCGCAGTTCCTTGCGGATGCCCGTGTCGAGTGCAGCCTGCATCAGGTCAGCAACAACCTCGCGGGGGTCGCGGTCGTCCTGATCCACGAGACTTGCAACTGAGGTCAGAAAGTCAGATGTGTTCTTTGTCATGGCCGTGTCCTTATGCAGTTCGGTCGTGTCAGTCGGGCGGGTGTTGGCGCACCCCCCGACACCTTGGATTTAGCAACGCCATCGCACCGCTACTAGCCCTTCGTCACTGATGCGTCACTGTTGTGGCATGATATCCACGCGGGTTGAGTGGGTCTGACAGGGGCAGTGAAACGGTTTGGTGATACAAGCAAATTCCTGTTTTTTAGGTATTTTTCCATGAATTTGCAGGGGGTTCGCTGGCGTGGGGTATGAGAACGCCCGGTTGCGGGTTATGCTGTCGGGTCCGTTTGGCAGGTGGTGGGGTCTGTGTCAAGCGTCGGCGGGCAGAGGGCTCTGCTCCAAGCGTGCCGCGGGATATCTGCCGCCAGATGACGGAGGGGCGGGAATTGCACTTGGACGCGGCGCGTGCATGATGCTGGAAAAGCATGTGAGGATTTCATGGCAGCGACGACATTTCTGGAAACGCCACAGAGGCGGCGGCTGGCCTATCACAAGAGCGAAGGGGCGGGCCCCACGGTCGTTTTCTTGGGTGGCCTCAGGTCGGACATGGAGGGCACCAAGGCGGTGCATCTCGAGGACTGGGCGCGGGCACGTGGGCAGGCCTATCTGCGGTTCGACTATTCCGGGCATGGCGAAAGTTCCGGCCGGTTCGAGGAGGGGTGCATCGGGGATTGGCATGAGGACACGGTTGCGGCGGTTTCAGCGCTGACCGAAGGGCCGCTGATCGTGGTGGGTTCGTCCATGGGAGGCTGGCAGGCGTTGCTGCTGGCGCGGGCCATGCCCGAGCGGATCGCGGGGATGGTCACCATCGCTGCGGCGCCGGATTTCACCGAGGACGGCTATTGGGCCTCGTTCAGCGACGAACAGAAACAGGCGCTGGAGACGGTCGGGCATGTTGAAC